>DAIEGU010000141.1 GCA_027356065.1 Gammaproteobacteria bacterium | reverse complement strand
TATTTAAATAATTTTTGTCTGCCCTTCGAGACGGCGCAAAGAACGCGCCTCCTCAGGGCGAACGGGTTCCAACAAATTATCTAACCTGTACAAGAACGACAATATAGCATGCAATGACAAACCAACATTCTAAAATTTTATCGGATTAATATTATGCGCTTAGGTATCTTAGGTTCCACACGAGGCAGTAATTTGCAGTCCATTATTGATGCGATTGCTAATCGTCATTTATCTGCAACCATTACAACAGTTATTAGTAATAAAGCAGATGCAGGTATTTTAGAACGTGCCCGCACTCAACATCTTTCAGTTGAACATATCGATGCAAGCGGGTTAACACGTGAAAATTACGATGCAAAAGTTTCAGCTATATTGAATCAACATGAAGTTGATTTGATTGTGTTAACAGGATACATGCGAATTTTATCTGCGGAATTTGTGCAAACATGGCAAAAAAAAATTATTAACGTTCATCCTTCATTATTACCGGCTTTTGCAGGATTAATGGATTTAGCAGTGCATGAAGCCGTACTTTCTTCCAATGTAAAAGAAACAGGATGCACTGTGCACTATGTCACCGAAGAAGTCGATGCAGGGCCTGTTATCTTACAAAAAAAATGTTTGGTTCAAGTTGATGATACAGCTGTCACACTAAAGCAACGCGTACAAGCATTAGAAGGCGTTGCTTTAGTGGAAGCGATAAGGCTATTACAATTATGCTATCCTAGGTGCTGATGCTGTAGATGGCATTTCAGGTCTAATAATCAACTGCGATGATTGTTGTTTAGCAGCTAATAAATTTTTATTTAAAAATAAATTAAAATAATTAGCAAAATAGCTAGCATTTAAATTTTCTTTCTGTTCAACAAAGTCACTAACAGTTTTTGGAATTACTATTTCGTCTTGTTGTACATTAGAAATATAAAAAGCACAATTTTCATATTCATTTAGCATTTCTTTTAATTGTAATTCATCTTCTTTTGTATGTTCTTGCTTTTCAACTTGCAAAAAAACCCTTCTAACTATTTCTTGTTTATCTGTATAGTATTGATCGCCTAATACTAACTTTCTCTTTTCTTCTTCTAATGAATTTAATCGAGCAAAATAATAGTTTAAAGCTTTTTCTTTTGTTTTTTCTGAAGGTAATGGTTCGGAAGGATTTAGTGGGCCATCATGCAAAAGAGAGGCTGTTCCATCTAGAATAGAATTTATTATTTGTTCGATGGTTTGATAATTTTCTTGGATTTGTTTAATTTGTTCCTGAGTAAGCTGCTGTAACTCTAGTTGCTGATTTTGTTTCAAATTGAAACGTTGGTGTATATCAATGGTTTTAGTTGAAGATTCAATTTTATGGCGGTGTAATAATTCTTGATAGAGAACAAATCGTTCGCTTTGCATATTGATTGTTTTGTCTGAGATATAACTACTGCAAAATTCTCTAGTCACTGGGTTTTTATATGACGTGGTTTTTTCATTTGTTTTAGGATCGATAGATTCTGTTTTTCCGTAGTTATTAAACTCACTTTGTTCCATAACGTGCATATAATCTAATACAACAGCATCTTTTATTATTTCCATAGTTAAAAAATTATCGGTTAATTCAGCAGGAATTTTTTCTGGTGGAAACTCAATTTTCTCCAATCTCTCTGCAAGCGTTGGTGTTCTTTCTGCTACGGTGGGGCTTTTTACTGTATTTTCTATAGGCACTGAATCCGCTATTGCCACTACTGGCGCTATATTTTCTCCTGGAGCACCCAAGAACATATCATAGATTTTTCTAAACATTACAACTTCTCCTTATGTGTGGTTTTTATTTTTTTAATTCTTAAATTAAGCTTAAGCTTTTTAAACTGCTTTTTTATTATTAGGTATGACAACGCAAATCAATCCTATGATGATAGATACCATAGCTGCTGCGGTTGGTAAATTAATTGTTTCATGCATGAATAAAGAAGAAATGACCAAGCTAAATACGGGTACGATTAAAAAACCTAGCGATACAATAATGGTTGGTAATTCTTTATTAACAACAATGCCGCTCCAATAAGAAATACCTGTTACTAAAATACCTGTGTAAACCAGAGATAATATTAATGGCACGTTCCAAGTAACGGAAAAATTAGGTTCTTTTGACCAAGCAAATAAAAGAATAGGAATAGTGCCGATAAGTAATTGCCATGGAATTAATTCAAGCGGTGATTTTGTCCAATGCATATAACGTGCGCATAACATTGAAATAGCCCAGCATAGTGAAGCAAGTAACAACATTGCAGTGCCAAATAAAATATGTGCATTTGTCCAATCTAGTTGCCAAGGACTTAACAATAAAACTAAACCGCCTAAACCAAACAAAAAACCTAACCAACGTAACATGCCTGCTTCTTCATTAAAGAAAAAAGTTGCTGCAGGCATAACAAAAAGTGGCGTGGTGTAAGCAATTAATGATGAGCGTCCTGCGGGAAGATAAGCAAGACCTATGTTAGCAAGTAATATATAAATACTAATTTGTAAAAAACCAATAATCACAATTAGCGGAATATCTTTGCGCTTAGGCCATTCAAATTTTTTAATTGCGATGACAAATGCCATCATGGTGGTAGTGCCAACGACTAAGCGTATTGCGGTATACCAAAGCGGAGACATATATTGTAGGCCAATTTTGTTAACAGGCCATGCGAGTCCCCAGCTTAAAATAATAAAAACAAATAATCCTAATATACGAAAGTTGATATTTTTCATTTTTCACCAGTTTATTTAATATCTGATTAATGATTTGTGTTTGTCATTATGAGGACATACACATCTTTTCACTGTGTCTTAATTCCTGAGACTGTGCGAATCATATCCTATGTTGACGATACAATCTTCTTGCTGGATCACGCTGGTGGTTCTCAAATTGTTTCGAGTAGTTATAATAGGCTAAAATTTTTATACAGTCGATAGAGGCAAGAATGACAACTATTCCTATTAAGCGCGCGCTACTTTCAGTGTCAGATAAAGCCGGAATAATTGAGTTGGCTAGTAAGCTCATTGAATTCAATGTAGAAATTATTTCGACGGGCGGTACAAGTAAACTTTTGCAACAAGCCAATATTCCTCATCGTCAAATTGAAGAGGTGACGGGCATGACAGAAATGCTGGATGGCCGTGTTAAAACGCTGCATCCAAAAATTCATGGCGGCATACTTGGCCGGCGTGATGTGCACGCTAAAGAAGCTGTAGTTCATCATATAGATTGGATTGATTTAGTGGTCGTTAATTTTTATCCATTTGCTGATGCAATAAAAAATAAAAAAATGGATTGGGATGAAGCAGTCGAATATATCGACATTGGTGGTCCCACAATGGTGAGAGCTGCTGCAAAAAATTTTGCTTGGGTGAGTGTGGTCATTGATTCTGTTGATTATGCAGACGTCATACATGCATTACATCATCAACAAGGATTAACATTTGATGCACGAAAAAAACTTGCACAAAAAGTGTTTGCAATGACAGCTGCTTATGATGCGATGATAAATAATTATTTTCTTGAACAGGATGATGAACAGGAAATACATTTACAGCTGAAAAAACATAGCGAATTACGCTATGGCGAAAATCCACATCAAAAAGCACGAGCTTATCAATTGCCAGCTATACAAAGCGGTATTTTGGCAGCGCAACAACATCAAGGTAAACCTTTATCCTATAACAATATATTAGATGCAGAAGCCGCTTTTACTTGTGTACGTGAATTTACTAGTCCTGCTTGTGTGATTGTGAAACACGCCAATCCCTGTGGTGTTGCGGTTGCTCAACATATTGAAGAGGCGTTTGAATATGCATTAAGTGCTGATCGTGTGTCTGCTTTTGGTGGAATTATCGCTCTCAATCGTTCTTGCACGGCAACGTTAGCAGAAATTATTGCGCAAATATTTGTGGAAGTCATTATTGCTCCTGAATTTAGCCAAGAAGCGTTAGCTATTTTTGCTGCCAAACCAAATTTACGTGTATTGCAATTATCAAGCGAAAGTAAAGATGATTGGGAAATGAAGTTTATTACTGGCGGTGTATTAATGCAGGAAAAAGATAGGCAAATTATTTCTGCTAATGATTTGCAAGTTGTAACGGTGTTATCGCCTGATCAACATGAAGTTGATACCATGCTATTTTCTTGGCGTGTGTTAAAACATATAAAATCAAATGGTATTTTAATCGCGAAAAATAATCGAACGGTGGGTATTGGTGCAGGACAAGTTTCTCGTATTGATGCCGTTGATTTAGCAGTGCGTAAAGCAGCAGATAATATTGCTGGCAGTATACTTGCATCAGATGCTTTTTTCCCATTTCGTGACAATATAGATAGAGTTGCAAAAACAGATATACGCGCAATTATTCAGCCAGGTGGATCTGTTCGTGATGAAGAAGTGATTGCTGCTTGCAATGAACATAAGATTGCAATGGTGTTTACGGGTAAGCGCTGTTTTAGGCATTAAGATAGGTCACCCAGAATGATCGTCACTCTCAATGATCATCGTCCTCGATGATTGTCATCCTGAGCAGAGCGAAGGATCTGATGCTAATGAAAAAGATCCTTCATAGGAAAAAACGCCTGTTCAGGATGACACATGCTTTTTAGCAAAAAACATATATTTCGAGACAACGAGGTGATTAGGATGACAAAAATCTATTTATTATCTCTATTCAAAGAACGACGATGAGATGTCTGAGGATGAACATTGGCGATTTTAGCAAGCTTAGCGAGTTTCTCAGAAAATAAAATTAATTTATCTTGTAGCGTGCTGTTGTAAAGAGAAAGCGATCCGAGGAGACCGCGGCTCTGTGTTAATGTTTTATCTTGCAACATATTATTTATAATTTTTTCAACATCACTGATAGATGTTGCTTGATCTAACACATCACACTGTATGTCTAAAGAGCTAATTTTAGCGGTTGTCTTAGAAATAGAAGTCAGCATGTTTTTTTCATCTTTAACACGTTTAATTTCATCGCGTAAAAACAGGATTATTTCATTTTTTATGGCGAATAATCTTTTCTGAGTTCGGATAATTTGTAATAAAATTGCATTATCATTTTTCCAATCTTCAGAGTGATTAAGGATGTTGTTAATGCTGTTGACTAAATCATTGGTGGATATTTGTCTTGGTTCTGCAAATGAGTGTGCATGAAGATGAATAAGAAGTTGCTTGTTTTCAGCCATAACATCAGCTAATGATTTCATTTTGTTGTCGCTGCTATTACGTTGGGAGGAGCAAAAATCCTGAATGCAATTGTTTATGTAGTCATTGGCAAAGTCATGTGCTTGTGCATCATTATATCCGCAAATTTTTGCTTGTTGATACATAAACTCATGATCATAAATAGCATTGAGGGTTGCTTGAATTTTTTTATCAATTTCTTCAAAAGAAAGATCCTACTGGTTCTCGAGTTTTTTCTTCTTCTGGTAACACAATAAGAGAGCCAATTAAAGAATTGTTTAAAACATCATGGCCTCTTAAGGTAATGTCACCGCCAATTATCGTTCTTAATATATTTTTTTGGTTTGGAGTACCATATTTGGTAATAAAAACTTTAAACTCTTCAATTAATGCGGGAGTCAAGGTTTTATGCTCAGGTGATTTTTTTATGAAAGGATCAATAAATATTTTCCGAGAAAGACCAAATTTTTCTAATTTATTAATCGTTGCTAATGCAATATCATCGGTTAAAGTTTTGCCGCTGGTTAAGTCATCAGCTGTACTTAATGACAGACGTGCCAGCATTGCCTCAACTAGTTTACAGCGTTCATGATAAATCAAATCTTCTGTTGCTTTTATCATGCGGCTAAATTGTTCTTTTTGCTCTGCGCTGATACCTTTTAATTGTTCGTAAAGGTTTTCGTATTTTTCAGAAAATTGTTCAGAATAAGTTGAGTTTTTTCTTCCAAGATTCGTAGAGAGAAATTCTTGTTTAATAAGTTGGATATATTCTTCGAATTTATTGAGTGTTTCAGCAAGATCATTTAAAGTGTTAGCGGTTAGCTCTGCATGCTGTCGGCTTCCTTTCCAAGCGGTTTCAATTTGATTAAGCTCTTTGATGAGGTTTTCATTTTCCTTACAATTATTGCGTAATTTTATAAAAATATTGGATTGTGGGTTTTCATCATTCAATTGTTGAATTGCTTGTCTATAAGTAGCGCGTGCCACACGTATGCTTATTGCTTGAGTAACTAACTTTAATTCAGTAACCGTCGGTTTTATACTTTTATCTCTATTTTCAATTTCTGTTGCGCGTATAAGGATTTTCCGTTCTTCATCAGTTAAATAATCATCAACATGCGTATAGACTTTGGCAAGTCCTTCAATAATCCCTAAATTGAAGTCAGAAATAAAATCGTGTGTTGTATTAAATCGATCTTTGAATTGTTTTAATTGCGAATAGAAATCTTCAAAGTTATTTATTGTTATTGAATTTTCAGCTTGTTCTTCTTCTTTTAAATTTACTTTTTCTTCTTTAACAGGTCCTTGAGATTGAACAACTGTTTTGTCATCCCACGGTGAATAAACTGTCCAACCAGAGGCGAAATAATTTTTTGCAATAACAGGCGCAGCAAGTATATTTGCACCAATTTCGGTTGCTAAATCGGCAGCATTAACTGCCATGCCCCACGCATAATTTGCAATCATTTGATAATCGTAATAATGAGTGACGATGAAATATTTTTCGCTTATCGATCCAAATTGACGAATATAGTCGATGTAAAAATCTTTTAACTTTGGATCTAAGCTACTATCTTTTTTGCGATTCGATTTAATGTTCCAGCCAATTGCACGCGCACCTTGGCTTACTAGTGAAGTAAGAAATTGATAAGTAGTTTGTTGCTGATTGCTTTCATCTAGATTTGATAGAGCTTCTGATATGGTGTTAACGTCTTCAACAATTAAATTTTTAACGGCGATTAACGAATTATTATTTTTTTCTTCAGACACTTCGGAATTAAAAGGTAAAGGATTTTCTTTTTTGTTTAAGTTATAGCTAAAACCCGCTGTTCTTGCTGCATCATCAAGTCGTTTAAGAAAATAATATAATAAGCCTTTTCCTTGAAATTGAAGATCATTCTCAAGTTCTAATAATTTTTTCATCGCTGCTGATAATTGACTTCGAATTTCAAATAATTCTTTTTGTTTTTCTAACAGCAAATTTATTTCTGTTTGGTTGAGAGGTTTATTTTCTAAGATACGATTAAGTTCGAGAATGGCTGCTTCAGTCACATTGGCCATATTCGGTAATTGATTGGCATCAACAAGGAGTAATCCTTGGAAAGTATTAAATTCATTTTCAATCTGTTTAAGCTCAGCGGTGAATTTATTTTTTGCTGGTTTGGCTTCACTATCTTTTACCGTGGCTTTAAAAAATTTTTCTAATACATCTTTAAGAGGAGTTGCATGAATTATGTGTACATATTTTTGTTTAGCTACATGAGTGGGCGTGAGCAAACTATTTAATTTGTTTATTAATGAATTAATAGAATTATAGTTTTGGGTGCCATGTATTATGTTTAAAGCCCTGATGTGCATAAACTTCTCGTTTTAGTAATGTTTTATTTATAAACAAAAGTATAGGTCTAATTAGTTGTTCCGCCTATTTTATGACTAAAAAATTAACATAATATTAATTTTTATTTTATTTTTATTCATTAAATGCTTGATTATTAGCCAAAAAAAATAGTTTCAATTCTGCATTTATAAAAATGGCGGTCATCGTTAGAATAAACGGCAATTTTTATCTGGTCTTTTCTATAGCGGGTTTTAAGGAATCAATCATGTCAAAAGTTCTCGTCAGTATCGTAATGGGGTCTAAATCAGATTGGGGCATCATGGAAGAAACGAGCTTGATGCTCGATAAGTTAAATATCCCGCACGAAGCACGCGCATTGTCAGCACATCGTACTCCTGATGCATTGTTTGAATATTTGCAAGCAGCAGAAACAAGAGGCGTTGAGATTTTTATTGCGGCAGCAGGCGGTGCTGCACATTTACCAGGCGTTGTTGCAGCAAAAACATTAATACCCGTACTCGGCGTTCCAATTCCATCTACAACATTTATCAATGGTATAGATGCATTATTATCTATAGTGCAAATGCCTGCAGGTATTCCGGTTGGCACGCTTGCTGTTGGTAAAGCAGGTGCAATTAATGCAGCATTGTTAGCTGCAAATATGTTAGGTGCGAAATACCCAGAATACAGACAAGCTGTGCGCGCACATCGTGAGCGGCAAGCGCAAACGGTATTGGAAAACTCACAAATAAAAGGATAGTAATTATTATGTTCCCCACTATTTCATTACATGATTTTGATCCGGAAATTTGGCAAGCGATTGAAGATGAAAAACATAGACAAGAAGATCATATCGAACTTATTGCATCTGAAAATTATGTCAGTCCAAATGTATTAGCAGTACAAGGCTCCGTATTAACAAACAAATATGCTGAAGGTTATCCTGGTAAGCGTTATTACGGTGGTTGTGAGTTTGTTGATGTTGCAGAAAATCTCGCTATCCAGCGTGCTAAAAAATTATTTGGTGCCGATTATGTTAACGTGCAACCACATTCTGGTTCGCAAGCAAATGCGACGGCTTATGCAGCCATGATTAATCCAGGCGATGTGGTGCTTGGCATGAATCTCGCGCATGGCGGACATTTAACGCATGGTTCTCCAGTTAATTTTTCTGGCAAACTTTATAAATTTTATTCTTATGGCATTAATGTAGAAACAGGTGAAATTGACTACGAAGAAGCAGAACGCTTAGCTAAAGAACATAAACCTAAATTGATCGTAACAGGTTTCTCAGCGTATTCAGGTACCGTTGATTGGCAACGTTTTCGTAAAATTGCTGATAGTGTTGGCGCTTATATGATGGCTGATATTGCGCATGTTGCTGGTTTAGTTGCCATGGGTGTTTATCCATCACCAGTAAAAATTGCTGACGTTACAACAACCACAACGCATAAGACATTACGCGGCCCGCGTGGTGGCATGATTATGGCGAAAGCAAATCCTGAACTCGAAAAGAAATTAAATTCTGCGGTTTTTCCTGGTGGTCAAGGCGGCCCATTAATGCATGTGATTGCAGCAAAGAGTGTTGCATTTCTTGAAGCATTGCAGCCAGAGTTTAAAACTTATCAGCAACAAGTATTGAAGAATGCGCGTGCTATGGCGAAAGTTATTATGCAGCGCGGATATAACATTGTTTGCAACGGCACAGATAATCATTTGATCTTGATTAATCTTATGAATAAAAATCTTACCGGTAAAGATGTTGAAGCTGCGTTGGGTAAAGCAAACATCACAACAAATAAAAATGCAGTCCCGAATGATACTCAATCTCCATTTATTACCAGCGGTTTACGAATTGGTTCACCAGCAATGACAACGCGCGGTTTTAAAGAGAAAGAATGTGAGCAAGTTGCAAACTGGATTTGCGATATTATGGATGATTTGCAGAATAATGCGCTTATTGAGCGAATTAAAGGCGAAGCGTTAGCGTTGTGTAAACGTTTTCCTGTTTACGCTGAGCAAAAGCCTTATCGCGATATTAATAATGCTTCGGTAGCTTAATGCCTTAATGCTTGCTGCGATGTAATTTTAGCATTCCCCCCCCCTAGCCCTCCCCGGCAAGGGGGAAGGGAATGTCCTGATGATTACCGTTAGCACGTCCCCTCCCCCCCCTTGCGCGATTAAACGAGATAAGCAAATATATGTTGGCTGAAATGGCGTATTTAGGAAAAACGAGGTTAAACCCCAGCGTCGTCCTGCAATGACGATTGTCTACAATTGTTTACCCATTTCGTAGAGTAAGGGTCAAATTCCCTGTCGGGCAATACGCAGCGCTTGTTCAAACCAAGGAGTGAATTGTTCGGGGTGAGATGCTAGTTCGTGATCTAAATCAGTGAGTGTAGTCCAACGATATGCGTGGATTTCATTTGCATCTGGTGTAATTGTTGTCTCTCTATCTATATGACCAACGAAGACATGGTCTATTTCATTTTCGGCCAAGCCATTAGAGAAATGTGCATTGTAATGAAACTTACCCAGACTTCTTAATGTGGTTGTAATACCAAATTCTTCTTTTAAACGTCTCTTCGCAGCAGCACTCGTTTCTTCACCTTGTCGGGGGTGCGAGCAACATGTATTGGTCCATAATCCGCCCGTATGATACTTATCTAGCGCACGCTGTTGCAGTAGCAATTCAGGCTCGCCATGCTGGCGAAAGATGAATACGGAGAAAGCGCGGTGCAAGAGATTTTGTTCATGCGCAGCCAATTTTTCTGCAAAACCAATTTCACGGTCTTCCTCATCGACCAAGATGATGTATTCGGTTGCTGACATTACGTGTTTTCCAGTAGAATGGTGGCCTTTTATAGCCCCGTGGCTCACTTATTTCAAGCGATAATTATGCGCTGGCGAAACATATATCAAAGCGATGCTGAACAGATCGCAACAATTCCGATGAGGGTAGTAGGTCCTGTGAAAATCGATAGCATCGAAGCAACAGGTGAGATACCACTGCCGCTTGCTACCTTTGAATCTCCGTTATGGCCTTCAACGCATCGCGGTGCACGCGTGTGTACCGAAGCCGGTGGCATTAAAGCAACTATCATTGATGAACGTATGACACGTTCAGTATTAGTTGAAGCCGATTCTGTTGCAGATGTTTATCAAGCTTATTGCGACATTAAACAACAACACGAAACTTTGCAGGCTATCATCAGCCAAAGCAGTCGTTTTGCAAAATTGATGGATATGCATGCACAAATTGTTGGTTCTCTTTTATATTTGCGTTTCGAATTATTAACTGGTGATGCATCTGGTCACAACATGGTAACGCTCGCATCTGAGCGTATGCTTGATTGGATATTAACGACTTATCCTAAGCTGCGTTATGTTTCTATTTCTGGAAATTTTTGTTCAGATAAAAAAGTATCAGCGGTGAACGGTATTCTTGGTCGCGGAAAAAATGTGGTTGCAGAAGTGACTATATCACGTGATCTTTGTAAGCGTTTATTAAAGACAACACCAGGAAAAATCATAGAACTTAATATCAAAAAGAATTTGCTTGGCAATATTATTTCTGGTGGATTACGTACGGCGAATGCGCATTTTGCAAATATGCTATTAGGATTTTATTTAGCAACAGGCCAAGATGCTGCAAATATCATTGAAGGTTCTCAAGGTATTGTGCATACGGAATTGCGCGGCGATGATTTATATTTTTCTGTCACCTTACCTAATTTAATTGTAGGAACAATTGGTAATGGTAAAACACATGATTTCGTCACTGAAAATTTGCGTTTACTCGGTTGTCTTCAAGATCGTGCCCCAGGTTTAAATGCAAGACGTTTAGCCATTATTGCAGCTTCGGCTGTTTTGTGTGGTGAATTATCGCTGTTGGCTGCGCAAACAAATCAATGTGAATTGATGCGTAGTCATATAAAGCTGGAACGTAAGAGAAATAACAAAACAAAAGATCATACTTAGAGGTTTACGGAGGAATCGTGGTTAAAGTTGGTATTGATACACTTGCTATTTACACATCTCAATATGCATTACAATTAGCAACGCTTGCTGAAGCACGTGGTATTGATGCAGAAAAATATCACACGGGTCTCGGTCAATTTAGTATGTCTGTTCCACCGCCAGGTGAAGACATTGTGACAATGGCTGCAAATGCAGCAAAGCAAGCATTACAAGATATCGATCTTACCCACATTGAATTACTGTTATTTGCAACAGAATCAGGTATTGATCAATCCAAAGCGGCAGGTATTTTTGTTCATCACTTATTAGGATTAGAAGCCCGTTGCAGAGTTGTTGAATTAAAGCAAGCTTGTTACAGTGCAACCGCTGCATTACAGTTGGCATTACCTTTCTTACGTGAAAATCCAAATAAAAAAGTTTTATTAATTGCTTCTGACATTGCGCGCTATGGTTTAAATACAGCTGGCGAATCTTCGCAAGGTGCAGGTGCTATTGCAATGGTATTATCTGCTAATCCACGCATACTTGCATTTGAACCGGAATATGGTGTTGTTACTGAAAGTGTCATGGATTTCTGGCGTCCGAATTATTCACACGAAGCATTCGTCGATGGAAAATATTCCAGCAAATTATATTTGACCCTGTTAGAAAAAAGCTGGGAACAATATCAGCAATTATCGGGAAGACAATTTGCTGATCACGATTATTTTTGTTATCACACACCCGTGCCGCGTTTAGTTGAAAAAGCACATCAACATTTATTAAAAATAAATGCACAAACAGAATTACCCGTTGATGTGACTGATGAACAATTTCAAGCCTCACTTGCTTATGGTCGTAAAATGGGTAATAGCTATAGTGCTGCTTTATATGTTGCACTCGCTTCATTACTAGATAATGTAACGGATGACTTAAGCGGTAAACGAATTGGATTTTATAGTTATGGCTCTGGTTGTGTTGCTGAATATTTTAGCGGTGTTGTGCAGCCTGGATACCAACAAGTTTTACATGCAGATTATCATGCTGGTTTACTTTCTGGACGTAAGCAATTGACATATGAAGATTACGTTGCGTTTTACACGTTTAAATATAACGAAGAAGGTCAAACACAAGATGTTCCTGTTCATAGTACGGGTGCTTATCGATTAACCCGCTTGCAACAACACAAACGTGTTTATGAAAAAACAGAATTAGCTGTTTGTGATACGCCGATCACCCATAAGACAACGATGACCAAGCTAAATAAAACAAAAGACCATGTTATTAAAGTATTGGCGCCAGGAAAATTAATTTTATCCGGTGAGCATGCGGTTGTGCATGGTCAACCAGCGCTTGCAATGGCTGTGAATCGTTATGTGACAGCAACTATTACACATGATGCAGTTCCACAAATCTTGTTTGATTTATCCGATCTTGCTCATCATAGTCGATTGAGTGTTACTAGCTTGCGTCATCTAAAAGATAAATTGAAACAAAAATATCATAGTTTTATTCGCGGTGATTTTGGCATACGTGACGTATTGCAAAAACCATTTGAGCTTGCACAATTTGCATTAGGTGTATTTGCTGATGCCATGAATTTAACTTTACCGCACGGTGTTAAAATTCAAGTGCAATCAGATTTGCCGATTGGCTGCGGTATGGGCTCATCAGCAGCAACCATTATTAGTGTTATGCAAGCTGTTTCGGATTATACACAAACGCATTTATCGACTGAGCAATTATTTCAACTTGCGCTTGAAGCAGAAAATATGCAGCACGGTCATTCAAGCGGATTAGATTTGCGTGTTGCAATGCATGGCGGTTGTATTTATGTAAACAATGGAGAAATTGAACAACGAAGTATTCCATCGTTCCCATTATATTTAGTCAATACAGGTACACCTGTTACATCAACGGGACAATGCGTTGAAAAAGTTGCTTCACATTTTCAATCTGAACAAATGAAAAATGAATTTGCTGCTGTCACCAAAGCAATGGATTCAGCACTGAAAAATCAATCATGGCATGCTATGCGTGATGCCATTGCTGCAAATCATAAACTACTCGTAGCAATTGGTGTTGTGCCTGCAAAAGTACAACAGTTTATTGCTGATGTTGAAGCCATGGGTGGCGCTGCAAAAATTTGCGGAGCAGGGGCTGTGATGGGTGATCAAGCTGGTGCTGTGATGGTTGCTGCTGATAATCAACACGATGTCATTATGTTGTCAAAACGTTTTGGTTACAATGTCATTCCAATTGCAGGTGAAATGCGAGGCGTACATGCAGCTTAAAGCGTCTGCTCCTGGGTCATTAATGTTGTTAGGTGAGTATGCTGTGCTTTATGGTAAACAAGCATTAGTCTGTGCGGTTGATAAACGTATCACTGTAACATTGACTCCGCGCCAAGATGAAAGAATAGAAATACAATCAGCATTACATGGTCATTACTCAACAACACTCTCAGGTCTTAAAATTGAAAAACCATTTCAATTTGTATTAGGTGCACTTAAACATTTTCAAGCTAAATTACGTCGTGGATGTGATATTGAAATCACATCAGAATTTTCTGACAAAGTAGGTTTCGGATCTTCTGCTGCAGTTACTGTTGCAACATTTGCGGCCATTATTACTTGGCAAAACATTCGTATGCAGCCGCTTGATTTTATTCGCCATGGTCGGCAAGTAGTACGTGAAGTGCAAGGTATTGGATCAGGTGCGGATATTGCGGCTTCTATTTATGGCGGGATGGTCGGCTATCGAGCGCAACCGCTTGCTGCGGAAAGATTTTCTATCATTCATCCACTCACTGCGCTTTATTCAGGATTTAAAACACCGACAGTAGATGCTATCAAACATGTGCAGCAATATTTTCAAGCTTATCCAGTGTTATTTCGTCATATTCAAGACAGTATTGGACAATGTGCTCTTGAAGGCATTCAACTCGTTCGAAAGGAAGAGTGGACGAAGCTAGGTGATGTCATGAATATTCAACAAGGAATGATGGAATCACTGGGTGTGAGTATGCCATTGTTGCGAGATATGATAGATGATTTGCGTAAACAGCCTGGAATAATGGGCGCTAAAATTTCCGGTAGTGGATTAGGTGATTGTGTCGTTGCATTAGGTCAGCTCGAAGAAAACTATAAATATGCAGGCGAACATCAAGGCATACAAAACATTCCAGTCACCATGACATTACAAGGAGTCCATTGTGAAAAAGTCTGAAGTGGTTAGTCATATTTTTCACGGTCATATTCCAAAAACAGCTAAGCATGAAAAAGGGCTTGGTTATGCGCCGACCAATATTGCGTTATGCAAATATTGGGGCAAGCGTGATACGGAACTTAATTTGCCGCACACCTCTAGTCTTTCAATTGCATTACCTGATAAAGGGTCAATGACTACACTTACGTTAAATGATAAATCTAGCGAAACTATCATATTAAATGATAAAGAAATTGCACTTGATAGTGTGTTTGCGCAACGCACCAAAGCTTTTTTAGATTTATTTCGTGCAAACCAAAAATGGTATTTGAAAATTAATATTAATATGAACATACCTGTTGCTGCAGGGCTTGCTTCATCTGCAAGTGGATTTGCTTCATTAGTTTGTGCGCTCAATGATTTATTTGATTGGAAATTACATAAGAACGATTTATCTATCCTTGCACGTTTAGGTAGTGGCAGTGCAGCACGCTCATTATGGACCGGGTTTGTCGAATGGCATGCTGGTGTGCGGCCAGATGGTATGGATAGTTTTGGTGAGCCTCTTGCATTTGAATGGCCTGAATTGTGCGTGGGTATTTTGACTATGAGTTCTGACGAAAAACCCATATCATCACGCGAAGCAATGCAAACTACGGTGAATAGCAGTTTGCTTTATAACAGTTGGCCAAGAAAAGTTTCGCAAGATTTATCGATTATAAAACAAGCGCTGCAAGTTAAAAATTTTGCGTTATTAGCAGGGACTGCTGAATCGAATGCATTAGCCATGCACGCAACCATGCTGAGTAGCTGGCCGCCTATTTGTTATTTTCTTCCAGAGACTATTGCTGCTATGCATAAAGTGTGGGATGCACGCAAACAAGGATTGCAACTTTATTTTACCGAAGATGCAGGGCCTAATTTGAAGTTACTATTTCTCAAGGAAGATACAGCACGCGTGCAAGCACTCTTTCCTGAGGTTGAGATAATTAGGTTGTTTGACCAGGTTTGATCATTGTTATTTTGCGCTTGTGCGCGTGTATCCCCACGAAATTGTTTTTAGTTTGTCATGCCAGCCGCACGTTTTTTGTGCGAGGTGGCATGACAAACTAAAAACAATTTCGTGGGGCGCTATTAGACCCTGAGGAGGCGCGCTATCAGCAGCTTCAGGGTGAACCGGATTTATCAAATTACTTAACCTAACAATGATGTCCCTACGGTTTGAAAACATGTTTTACAGTAAATGTAGCATTACAAATTTTATCGAATCTTTCTTCCATTTTCTTAAAATCAATAGCATTAACTAATGATTGGTAGTGCTTATTGCCGTTTTTAACTTCATTTTTGTAAATAGCTAGCTGTTCTTCTTCAAATTCTTGTTTAATTAATTCGAAGATTTTATTTTTAGTTACCACCCCATTATTAGCCGTATTTACTTTTTCAGTATATTGTTCGAGAAAGAGTTTAAAGCTGGGACATTGTACTAACGTATCAGTAAATGCGTCTGATTGTTGTTTTTTATGCGCAACGAATTCATCTAACAATACTTTCTTTTTATTGTCTTCCAAATCCATGAATTCGACTTTATTTCTTATCACTATTTTTGCACTAGCTTCGTGCATTTCATCAGTGACCAGTGCGCATTTTAAAAACTCCTTCCATTTAATAAAATCAAAAACAGGATGAGATTTCAAACGTTGAAAAGGTACAACATCATCAACACGATAAAAATTTTCAATAAAAGGTGCGGCTCCAACTTTGCTTGATGCATCCAGTGGTGATGCGACTGCTGGCCAATATCGTAATGGAGCTTTAATATGGGGAAAATTTTCCATGTCTTCGACGGTATAAGTGAATTTATCTTTGATACCGAAAATATCTTTGATGAAGGTAGGTAATACATTCTTGACTGTGTCTTTAAACCACTCAAACCAATTTGGGTTTTTAAATTTCTTTAAGAATTCCCAAAATGACATGTCAAAATCCACACGGCCTTTTTTGCCATTGTTGTTATTATGGTTATCATTTTCATAGCAATAGTAACTAAGACAAAGACTCATTGCTTGAATTTTGATAAGGCGATAATGGCGTAAATCACTTATTGTGATTTCATGTCCTGGTACTTTTTTATTTGGGTCTGGATATGTTTGTTCATTTTCAATATCCAAATTTTTCTTGCGTATTTCTCGGTCTAATAATTCTAGTTTAAGGATATCGACTTTATTGTTAAGCAAGTGAGTATCAAAGTTTTTAATAGATAGAATTGTCTCTTTAAGCAATAAGTCTTCTTGATTGTAACGCATAAGTTCTTCTTTATAATTTTTTTCATCAATACTTTTTGCTTGATAACGGTCATTTAATCTTTGTTTGCATTCAGGTAAATGTGCTAAACGATTTTCAAAGAGTTGTACTAAAGAACTAATTTCTTTTTGTTCTAGAGGTTCTTTTTTACTTTTATTGAGAACATAATCCAATTGAGTTTGTAGATATGATGCGGCAGGTTTTGCCTCTTTAGGTTTCCAAAATGAACTGACTATGCTTGTTACATAGTTATATCCTTCTTTTAAATATTCAAAATTGGTTTCACAACTGCGGTTTAAATTTTTAGATAGTTGATCAAACAAACCCAATACATTTCCTCGTTGGTAACCAAAATCATTATCTAAGGCATGAATAATAAGTTCTGCTGTTGTAAAAGGCTCTTTCCGATTAGGTACAAAGCCAGGAATTATCTCAGACGCAATAGCGCTTATAGTATAGGTGTTAGTTTTTTCATCATAATCATAAAGTGGAAAGGTATGTGCTGGTACTATGGACGGTTCAATATTGTGATAAGTGATCCATGCTGCCGCTTCTAATTCTATGGTCTTATCTGAATCTGGCATGGTGGGATCAAGTTTTAAGAGCTTCACATAATAAGTTTTACCATTGAAGGTGGCATAATAACCTGTATGTGATGCAACGTCTGTTTGTACTTTCTTATTTTCAACCGGAATAAAAGAGCCGCGAAAGCGACATTCTTTAGGATAATCATCTGGAGGGGGCGGAACGATAAGAAGCGGTAATTCTGATAATTCTTTAAATTCCTCCGCTAGGATCTCTGTAAGAGAATTTTTTTCCTTATCATCTAAAACACGTTTGAAAGTAACGACTATGTTTTCATTATCATCTTCAGAAGTTAGTGGATACGGACCGGTTTTTTTAACAGACGAGAACAAGCTGCCAGGGTATTCGGGGGTTTTTTTTTCTTTTTTTAATTCACCTTCTCTAGCCGAGCTCATATAAGCCCTTTCCTTGTTTCTCTAATTTATTGACCATAACAGACAAATATTAAAGAAACCTTAATAAGCGATTTCGCACAACATTTTAAGATAAAAAGAAATAGATAAGTTAAGCGCATTATTCCAAATGCTTATAACTATATTAAGACATCAAATAAATGGCGGTGAGGGCAAAAACGATGCCTAAGCACTGTTTCATGCTGATGGCTTCGCGCAAAATGAGATAAGACAACAAGATAGTAATAAGAGGATAAAGTGCGGTTAACGTAACGACAGTTATGATTTTGCCTTTGTCTACTGCCATAAAATAGAAAAGACAACCGATGCCATAAGCAACCCCTGTTAGTAAGCCAAAGGTTAATCCTTTAATGTCTGCAGCGGGTTTGAAATTAATTAAGCTTAATGTAATAAGACCAACGAGCACCACCCCCACTGTTTGAAATACCAGCGCGCTTTTAGAATCAATATAAACGATAGCCAGTTTGGTGAAAAACCCCCATAAACCAAAACTGATTAAGGCAAGAACTGCTGCGGGCAACCATTGTATCATATATGTACACCGAGATATTTTATGATTTGAATTATTGCAAAGCTAACTATGCCAGCGACTATATCATCGAGTACCATCCCAAAGCCACCATGTACTTTTTCATCTATCCACCGTATGGGCCAGGGTTTCACAATGTCAAAAAATCTAAATAGTAAAAATCCAAGTAATATCCATTTAAAACCATGCGGTGCATTGATCATGGTCACAAAAAAGCCTGCAAACTCATCAATACACATGCCTGGGTGATCATGGAAATGAATGTCCCGACTAATTCGATCTGAAGCCCATGACGCTAATGCGATAAAACATACTAAAAAGATTAAATAGGGAATGAGCGGGAGCGGTTGTAGAAATAAGTAAAAAGGGATGGCCATTAACGTACCGAATGTACCTGGTGCAACCGGCATGGCGCCGCTGCCAAAACCAAAAGCAAAAAAATACAAAGGATTTTGCCACACGGCTTCCGGTACCGGGGGACTGGTTTTGCTGCGAGCTTTGAGTGATTTAAAAATGTTCGTAACCTGAAATAACGCCATGATATTTTTTTCCATCTTGATAGTGTAAGTCGAGACCAGGTTTGTTAGTGATGGTGCCGATACAAGTAAAGCGGCATGGTAGCACTGATAATTGGTTTTCAAGCAACGTTTGTTTGTCAGGAGGAACAGTAAAGCATAATTCGTAATCGTCACCTGCGGTCAATGCTAGCTCTATGGCTTTTTCATGAGAGATTGATTCGCTTAATTCAAATGATAATGGTAATTGATCGACATTCACGCGAGCACCCACATGACTTTCTTCAAGAACATGTGAAAGATCGGCTGCTAAACCATCGGATAGATCAATTGCTGCATGTGCAATACCTCGCAATGCTAATCCGGCTGCAATGCGTGGTTCAGGGCGGTGAAGATGAAGATAAATTGATTTTTCATAATCGGGATGCAGTGTTACGTTTCCTTGTAAATGTTGAAGTGCAAGCCCTGCATTACCTAACGTACCGGTGACATAAATGAGATCGCCCGGTTTTGCTGTTGAACGTAATAAAGCGTTTCCAGCTGGTACTAATCCCATGGCTTGTACGGTAATGGAAAGTGGGCCATGCGTTAAATCACCACCAATTAATTGAACTTGATGGAGGTTTGCCAACGTAAAAAAACCAGCGCAAAAGTTTTGTATCCAATTTTCATCTGCTGTTGGTAATGTTAATGCGAGTGTTATCCAGGCAGGTGTTGCGCCCATTGCTGCAAGATCGCTTAAATTAACAGCCAGTGATTTATATCCAATATCATAAGGTGCATCGGAAGGAAGAAAATGTATGCCGGAAACCAAGGTATCGGTTGTGATGACAAGCTCTTCGCCACTCGGTATCTTAACAATGGCAGCATCATCACCAATGCCGCGTATTACATCTTTGCGGTGTTCGGTTTGTGTGGTGAAGTAATTTTTAATGATGCTGAATTCTGGCATGCGAGAAAGTGTAACAGTTATTAAGATATCATTGCGAGCAACGCATTCGCCTTTTTCTATGGTTGTGTTTATTTGTCATCCTGAACAGGTGTTTTTTACCTGTGAAGGATCTGATGTTAATGAAACAGATACTTCACAGGTAAAAAACACCTGTTCAGGATGACAAAATAACATGACACACTATGCTCTGACGAACAAAAAGCTAATAACAAATGAAATGCAACAAGAGAGCAATATGACCAAACCATTAACAAAAAAAACCATAGCCGCTATCGTTATTGGCAATGCGCTTGAATGGTACGATTTTATTGTTTACTCGTTCATGACTGTTTTTATCGCGAACTTATTTTTCCCAACGATAAATCCGATTAATTCAATATTACTGGCGACAGCAACATTTGGGGTGGCTTTTTTTATGCGTCCAATAGGCGGAATTGTTTTTGGTTTATGTGCAGATAAATACGGACGCAAATTAGCTATTACACTGATTATGTTTTTGATGTTGCTTGCTACAGCTATTTTGTGTCTAGTGCCAACATATGCACAAATTGGAATTGCGGCACCTATGCTTATGTTGTTTGCGCGGTTGCTACAAGGCTTTTCTGCGGGCGGTGAATTTGGTATTGCAACCGCGGTCCTTGTTGAACTCGCGCCTAAGCAAGAGCGAGGTTATTATGCGTCATGGCAAATGGTCGGCCAGATGCTTGCGATGTTGCTTGGATCTGTCATTGGTACGTTCATTACTAGTCTTTTTTCACCAGCTCAAATAATGGCAGGCATATGGCGTGTACCATTTATATTTGGTTTAGTAATAGCGCCTATCGCTATTTACCTTCGACAACATCTCGATGAAATACATATTGATATTGGATTTACTGATGCAAGCAGCAAACCCTCTATCAGGATTAAATTGCAGCAACATTTCCGAAACATTTTAATTGCGATGGGGTTGGTGGCCGGCGGTACTGTTTCTACTTACACAACTATTTCCTATATGCCAACTTATGTGACTCATCAATTGCATTTGCCCATGTATAAATCTTTTATTAGTTTAGCGATTGGGATTTTAGTCATGTTGATATTGATACCGCTTTTTGGGTGGTTATCAGACCGCATTGGTAGAAAAAAGATTTTAGTATTTTCAATTTCTCTTTACTTGATTAGTATTCTGCCGTTATTTGCTTGGTTAATCGCAACCCCAACATTTTTAACATTGTTAGTTATACAGTTAATTTTTTGTATGCTGTTATCTGCTTATTTTGGTGTATTTGCAGTGACGATTGCAGAGTTATTTCCTAAATCAATTCGCGGAACAGGGCTTGCCATTAGTTACAATTTAACAGTGATGTTATTTGGTGGTTTTGCGCAATTTATTGTAACGTGGTTAATGCATATTACTGGATCAGCATTGGCAATCACCTATTATTTGATACCAGCTGTTGTAATTAGTTTAATGGCGTCGCTTTTCTATAAGGAAGAAAGGAATGAAAACGCTTGAATGGTTGGCAAGATTGGTTGCATGTGACACGACATCACGTAATTCAAATTTGCAATTAATCGATTTAATCAAAGATTGGATGTTTCATCATCAAATTCCTATTCGCATGACGCATTCACCGTATGAACAAAAATCAAATTTGTTAGCAACAATTCCTGCTAAAAATGGTGATATGGAAGGCGGAATTATTTTATCTGGACATACGGATGTTGTTCCTGTTGATAACCAATCTTGGGACACGAATCCATTTGAAATCGTGCAAAAAGAGGGGAAAGTGTATGGTCGTGGTACAGCGGACATGAAAGGTTTTCTCGCTGTCATATTAGCATTGGTTCCTGAATTTAAACGGCAATCATTATCACGTCCCATTCATCTTGCTTTTTCTTATGATGAAGAAATTGGTTGCAAAGGAGCGCCACTCTTAATTAGAGATATAGAACAAGCTGCACTTAAACCTTATGCATGTATTGTGGGTGAGCCAACCATGATGCAATCTATTGTTGCGCATAAAGGCATACAAGTGTTTCGTTGTCGTGTACATGGACAAACAGTGCATTCTTCATTAACAACACAAGGGTGTAATGCAATAGAGCACGCGGCAAAATTTATTAATTACTTGCGTAATCTTGCTGATCAATTTAAAAAAGACGGCCCATTTGATTCTCATTATGATGTTCCCTTCACGAGTGTTTCTACTAACATGATAAATGGCGGTATCGCTGTTAATACTATTCCAGCTGTGTGCGAGTTTATGTTTGAATTTCGTCATTTACCGCAAGTGTCAGCCAAGGCAATTCGCGAACAGATTGAGAATTATATACAGCAAGAATTGTTACCAAACATACAAAATGAATTTGCACAAGGATCGATTGAGTTTGAGCATATGGCAAGTGTTCCGGCATTTGAAACTGACATGCAATCAGCTGTAACAAAACAACTGCTCACATTAAGCAATCAAAAAGAGATAAATAAAGTAGCTTATGCAACGGAAGCAGGGTTGTTTGAAAAAGCGCAAATACCAACGATTATTTGCGGCCCTGGGAGTATAGAGCAAGCGCATAGAGCAAATGAATTTGTTAGTTTGGACCAGCTGGCGTTGTGTGAAAAATTTTTATTGCGGATGGTGAATCAGATTTGATGTTAGAAATCCCCCCGAAATTGTTTTTAGTTTGTCATGCCAGCCGCACGTTTTTTGTGCGAGGTGGCATCCAGATACTTCAATATTTCTGGTAACTGTTCACGATACCTCGACCAAACAGCAATAAACCTAAGCATAAAGCTCCTTGTCTCATCGCCAGCATGCTCCCGTTTAAAAACTTAACCGGACAAGTTTTA
>DAIEGU010000138.1 GCA_027356065.1 Gammaproteobacteria bacterium | reverse complement strand
GTTAGAATAATTCGTCTATCAGTCTCTATTTGTGTTTCGCCAGGACCACGCATCCCAATTCCGCCTTGTTGCCGCTCCAAGTGGGTCCACAGTCTTGTGAGTCTGGGTAAAAGATATTGATATTGAGCAAGCTCTACTTGTGTTTTTGCATGTGCTGTTTGAGCTCTTTTGGCAAAAATATCTAAAATTAGGTTCGTACGATCAAGCACTTTGATTTCAAGCTCTCGCTCAATGTTGCGTAGCTGTGCAGGTGTTAGTTCATCGTCAAAAATAATCATGGTGACAGATTCATTGTCAATGACGAACTGTTTAATTTCTTCTAATTTTCCTTGTCCAACAAATGTTTTGGGGTTAGGAAAATCAAGTCGCTGCAAGAACTTACGAATTGGTGTTGACCCTGCAGTTTCAGCCAAAAAAGCAAGTTCTTCAAGATATTCTTTGGCTTTCGTTTCGTTTTGAGCCTGAGTTATCAGACCTACTAAGATAGCTTGTTCGTTGTAAGTTGATGATGTATCACCCATATATTGTAAGTAAAAAAACCGTTTGACACAAAAGCCAAACGGTTTTTATTCTATAAAGTCAAACAAACTATTGCAATTTAAAGTTTATTGGTAACGTAAACTTAACACGTACGGGTTTGCCTCCTTGTTTCCCAGGTGTCCATTTGGGCATTCCTTGTATAACGCGTACAGCTTCTTTGTCGAGACTTGGATCTACTCCGCGAACAACAACAACATCAACAATAGAACCATCTTGATTGACAACAAATTGACAAATTACACGTCCTTGAATACCATTTTCCTGTGCAACTACCGGATATTTGATATGTGAACTAAGATAAGCTTCAATGTCTCCGTTAGCGAATTGAGGCATTTGTTCTACAATCGTAAATACCGTATTGTCTTGTTTTGGTGTTTCAATCACCTCTTGCTTTTTAACTTCAGGCGGTGGTGGAAGCTCATTTACCGATTCATTCAATTTAGATTGCTTTCCAAAATCCTTCGTTACCTGTGTTGTATCGGTCGTCACTTTTGGAGCCACAAACTTCACTTGTTGAATCAACTTCTTAGGTGGTGGTGGTGGTGGTGGTGGCGGCGGCGTGTCATTTGGATTAATGAGCACAACAGAAGTTTCTGTTTGTGTTTGTTTTCCCAAATTCCCTTTTGCCAGGATGCTTTTAATTAGAGGGTAAGCAATAATAATCGCAAAGAGGCTCAGTGCTATAAACATTGCTGTAAGTACATATTTCTTGTATTTCTTACGCAATTGATAGGAACCATACTCTTTGTTACGGTTCTCAAACACTAATTCCTCAAGTGATTCTACATACTGTTTTTCATTAGTCATAACCATTCAAATTTCAGTATTAATAAATCGACAATTACCGCGGGGCAGATTTAAGCATATCTATTTCAGTAGGACTTAAATCAACGATTGCATAACTTGCAACATTGGTAATTGCCATCTCATCTACAATAGCCACGATATCCTTATATTTAGCTTTATCGTTAGCTTTTATCAGAACAATAGGACCTACATTATCATCAGTTTTTAGCTTCGTAATGTAGTTTTCTGCAGTGGTATCCGCAACCACAATTTTACCTTTCAACCTAGCTTCTTTATATTCCTCGATTTTGGTAAAAAGGTCTTTGTTCTTTTCCAAAAGAACTTTGCGAATACCATCTTTACTGAAATTTGTTTTGATTAACGTCGGTAGCGGTGGCTTATTCGGATCTGCAACGCCCATATAGTAATAGATACGGTCACTGTCGCCTAAGAGAATGTTAAGTGTTCTGCTAGCCGCTATTTTAGGCGGTTGTTGTTTATCATTCTTTTCTGGCATAGTAATCACCATCACCTTGGGTTTGCTGAACGCTGTCGTAAGCATAAAGAAGGTTAGTAAAAGAGCCATCAAGTCTACCATTGGCGTCATGTCAACACGTGCCACTCCTCTTTTAGGTCTTTTTTTCGCTCCCTTCTGCTTTTTTTCTTCTTGAACTATTTCAGCCATATTTTTTAATTTAATCTAATTGATCTTGTTACTTAGAAGTCTTTACTTTGGCAAATCTTTTAGGCCAACCTCTTCTTTTTGATACGTAGTAATAAAGTTAAATCTATTTACTCCGTTACTCTGAACCAGATCTAACACCTTTTTGATGGTTGGAAATGTAACATCTCCATCAGCTTTGATGGCAACCTCAGCATAGGGATTTACAGTTCTTGCCATGCGTACCCACCATGCTAATTGATTATCCAAAGAATCCATAGGAATGCCAGTCTGCATTTGCTCAGCCTCCTTGGGATTTTTGGTATCAAGCCATCTTTGCATATCCTTCATTGGCATCCCAAATGTTCCACCACCCGAGAATTTTTTCATCTCTTCGGGGGTAAAGTTGATCTTGTACTGAATACCCATTGCTTTAAGCAAATTTGCGCGATAATGGTATGATGTGTCTTTTCCATTGTCATAATTGAAAAAGACTTTTTTATTAGGCGCAATAAAAATAGTCATCACATTATTATCTGGAACTGTCTTCTCCGATATAGAATTTGGTATCGTAATTTGAGCAGGTTCCATCGGGATAAAGGTTGCTGTTAATAGAAAAAAAGTAAGGAGCAGCGTAAATAAGTCCACCATTGGCGTCATGTCGACGTGTGGTGACCTTGCGGTCGATTTTATCTTTGGCATGGAATTATTATTTTATCATTTATGAGTCATTTTAATAAATCCGCCTGCTGGTTCCTTTATTTCGTGGAAGCTGCAAACGACTGAACTAAGCTGAAGCCTGCTTCATCAATTTTATAGGTGAAATTATCAATACGGGTGGTGAAGTAGTTGAACATAACAATAGCTAACAACGAACCACCGATACCAAATGCAGTATTGATAAGTGCTTCAGAAATACCTGTCGAAAGGCCTAATGCGTCAGGGGCTCCTGAACTTGCTAATGCTGCGAATGCACGAATCATCCCTAACACCGTCCCAAGAAGACCTGTTAATACTGAAATAGATGCGATCGTTGAAAGAATAACCATATTGCGTGAAAGCATAGGTAATTCTAACGCTGTTGCTTCTTCAAATTCTTTCTGGAGAGCAAGGATCTTTTGGTCTTTGTCCATGCCTTCAAGATGTTGTAAATCACGATAGCGAACTAACCCTGCTTTCAACACATTTGCCAAAGAACCTCTTTGTTTGTCGCAACGTGCAATAGCGTCTTCGATTTTGTCACCATCTAAGTCAATTTGAATGTTTTTAACAAATACATTCAAGCGACCTTTCCCTTTTGCTGCAGCTAACGAAATGAATCGTTCAATTGAGAAAATGATCATCACCAAGTTGATTGTCATCAACAAGGGAACGATTAAACCTCCTTTGTAAATAATGCCCAAGTAATTACCTTGAAGTGCTCGTCCTTCGGGATTGCCACCTTCAAAATTGATAGGGTTCCCCATCACATACTTGAAAACTACGTAGGATAATACTAATGCAACTAGCATAACGACAATTGTCATCGTTGATCTGAGCGCATCTCCTAATGTCTGTTCC
>DAIEGU010000136.1 GCA_027356065.1 Gammaproteobacteria bacterium | reverse complement strand
GTTAGATCAAGCTCAACCAGGTTGGAATGATGCTGAATTAAGAGCATGGTTAAACAAATATCAAATTACGCATGAAATTTTGAATCGAGATACTTATTCCATTGTTAAAGCCAAAATTCCTGAAGGCCAAACGTATTGTTCACTATGCTCACGTTTACGACGTGGCATTATCTATACTTATGCTGAAGAAAAAGGCTTTAATAAAATTGCTTTAGGTCATCATCGCGATGATCTTATTCGCACTTTACTGATGTCTATTTTGTATAACGGCGAGATTCGTTCCATGCCGCCTAAGCTGCTGAGTGACAATAAAAAACATATTGTTATTCGCCCACTTTCTTATTGTCAGGAAGCTGACATTGCTGCTTTTGCTAAGTTGATGGAATTTCCAATTATTCCGTGTAACTTGTGCGGCTCTCAAGAAAATCTTATGCGTAAGAAAGTGAAAAATTTAATCGATCAATTAGCATTAGAAAATCCTAAAGTTCCAAGCAATATGCTGCATGCACTGAGTGCCATTAAGCCAAGCCAATTAATGGATAAGAAATTCTGGGACTTTAAAAACCTGGAAAAGCAGAAAGATACCATCTTGGAAGATGAGACTGTTTGGTAGTTAATCTTTGCTTAAGTATAGATAAATATTAAGTTAAGGTTCCTCGTGTAATATTCCCTCCAATTCTAATTTAAAAACAACATTTTTGGTCAATTTTTTACCTATAATAATTAAATAAGTGGTGACCAGAAAAGTAGAAAACGAGGGGAAAAGCAATGCTGAGAAATTCCGCAACTGGTTTAACCGCAATTGAACGAGTAATCAAGCATATCAATGGGCAATTAAAAAACACAACGGATAAAAATCTTGAGGGTGTATTAGACAAGGTGAAGATTTATCTTGAAAACAGTAACAATGGAAAAATAATGCATGAAGTTGCCCAAGCGCTTTGCCATCTAGAAAATGTTTTTTTAAAAAGAACAAAGGTCGGTCTTTTTGCATCTAATTCTCATCCTACAGGAAAGTTAATAGCTGAGCTTAAAAAACAAAAAAAATATCGACCTATATCTAAATGGTCACAAGAAAAAATCAATGAAGTTGGCACGATTGAAGTCCCAGCTACTTTTCATCAATTATTGGGTGGTATTTATGTGACTTTAGCTGAGGCTTATCAACCAGGCTGGACGTGTGAATATATTACTAACAGTCCAGAAGAAGGAATCGTGTTTAAGGTAATAGAAGATTGGCAAAAAGAAGTAATACCACTTAATAGAACTAAAAACCATGCATTAAGGGACATGGGGCGTGGTGGTATCAATGTGAAGTTAACAGCAGAGTTAGAAAAACAAATTGAACTAGAAGAAAAAACCACCAATAAGTCAGGCTCAATAGATGAAATAGCATTTCATGGACGTAGAGTTAGTCTTTTCGTTAAATCAGCAACAGCATACAAAGACGAAGAAGACCAGCGATTAATTGAAGAATGGTTAAGAACAAACGGCTCGCAAGAAAATCAAAACATTGTTCCGTATTTAATTGAGAAGGGAGAAATTAAATTTAATAATTCACAGCATTTTAAAGAAGATGATGCAGCAGATGCTCTTCACATTGGTCCTACATCAAATACAGGTGAATGGGTTGAAGAGGGTGGCTACGCATGTTTTAAATGCATGACTAAAGTTCACTCCTTAACAAAAGGAGGTGGGCAAAAAGTAATATATCGTGATTCTGAACAACCAGGCCCTGATCAAATTGTGGAAAAAGAGCACCACGAACTTACTTCTTTTAAGAGGAGTGATGAGATGAAAGAACTTCCACCGTTATTAGAAGGTGAAGTAAAAATAAAATTAGTCGTCGCTAAAGATGAAGAGGGAAAAAAATTCGTTAAACCAATTGTCCCCCAGTTAGCAGTAAAAAGTCATACTGATTACTTGGAAATACCAGCAAGATTCCAACATTGTGAACAACAACTCACACCAAAATTTGGCAGTTAAATTGTAGAAGAGAAAAAATACTATGGCTGTAAAAAATATTCTTAATTTTGTTGATTGCATTTTGGATCGTTTAAGTAATGAATTAAATGAATTATCTCTTCAAGCGGTAAAATTTAGTGAATTTATTAAAGAGAATGAATATGCGGTAAGCGACAGTGGTCCTGAAGTAATAAGAATGCTCAAGCAAAAACATGGTCCAAATCCAAAAGAGTTAAAAACTTATCGTCAGTTGGCAGAAAAAGAATTGGCTGAAATACCCGGCAAATTATCGGCGAAGCAATCTAAAATGAGTTTTTGGGAAAATATCAAAGAACATATAATTGCCAGTGAAGATGGTTATTTTCATGGTGAATTAGCAGAAGCTTTAAAAGAAATTGAAGCAGTTCCTTCTATCGTAGTAGGCATGTTTGGTATGAAAACTACAACTGCGTTTGGTAAGACTTTATTAAAAGACGAAAATAAAAATAAAGCGATTATTACAAAATTAAAGCAGTTAAAAGCTAATGGTGCGCTTCCCATGCTCGATCCGGAATTTGCAAAGGAATTGCAGTGGATGCATGAGCAATTGATGAAAGTCTATCAATTTGGGCTGATGGATAAAAATGTTAATGAGGCATGGGAGTATTCGTTTCCAACAAAAAAAACGCATGCACAGACATTTACTCATCCACTCGAATCTGATGTTCCGCAAGATACCGGTCGAATTGAGACCCCTTCGTTACTTAAGTGGCAAGAAGATTTAAAAGAAGTCGCACGCCCCGGTAAAGCGCTCGGTGAAGTCAATAGAGGATTTGGTATGCCGGGCCTGATGCAAACTCAGTTGCCAATTACACAAGAAGTATTCAAGAGTATCTTGCGGGATACACTAAAAAAAACTACTTACTCAGCAGAAGAGCAAACATCAATAGAAGCATGGATAGATGCAAATTTGACTCAAATGCTTAATCGATTTCCAGATTATATGATGGATCATGGGGACTTTCTCAAGTCGAATGCTGATATTAAAGCAACAAAATCAGAGGAAGCGCCTTATCAATTTGCGAAGATTACCACGCTTGATTTTTGTTTGTTTATTGAAGATGGAAAAATTTTCTTTGGTTATGATGTACTCATACAAACCATTGACAGTCTTTCAGTTACAAAATACAACGTTGTTGCAGATGAAATCACACGAAATGAATTAAGTGCATTAGAAAAAAATGCAGGACGTCTGTCGAATCGTTTAGATGAATTAAATAAACAAGGTAAACTTCTTCCGTTAGCACGAATAAAAGCGCGGGCTCCTATTGAAGTTATTGATAACCAAGTTGTAATTAATATGCAGGATCTATTTACTAAAAGTTATACAGATTTTCTGCAAAATCCTGAGAGCATATATGGCACTGGAAAAGAAATTCAAATTCCAAGGGAAACAAATTCTCTTCAGATGAAGAATCGATA
The DNA here is from genome assembly GCA_027356065.1 of Gammaproteobacteria bacterium. GTDB lineage: Bacteria > Pseudomonadota > Gammaproteobacteria > DSM-16500 > DSM-16500 > Aquicella. The sequence continues at coordinate 3,220 of DAIEGU010000136.1, read as the reverse complement.
AACTGTATTGAACACCGTATAAATTTGTTATCAACCTTGTTGGAAGCAACAAGGTTGATTTTTTTAAAGATCTACGAGATTTATAGCGTAACCATTTCTTCTTTCAAATCTAATGCATTATTGATTTTTAATTTTTTCTTTTCTTGCGTGAGCTTTGCTACGAATGGAATAAATATAAATAATATAATGCCTACTGTTATCGCGCTCCAACCTAACAAGCTAAAGGTGTGACTATAACTAGCATTAGTCACTAACGGATCAATGGATTCAGACGTACCTAATGCCATTTTTGAAAAGTGATCAGATAAAATAGCAGCAACGCCTGTAATCATCATCCACATTCCCATCATTAAACCACGTAAACGCAATGGTGCTAATTGTCCTACCATGGCATAACCGATAGGCGATATAAACAATTCGCCAACACTTTGTAATGCATAACTCAAAAACACCCAGTAAAAACTTGTGTACCCTTGTGCGTTCGATAAGCTAATGCCTAAAGGTAAGATCGCGAATGCAATACCTATTAATAGTAATGCAACAGAAAATTGCAGCGGAATATTGATGTTGATACCTCGGTCGCGCATATGGCTAAAGACTATGCTAAGCAACGGTCCACCTAAGATGATAACAACGGTATTAATATTTTGTACCCACTGTGGTGCAATCAAGAAGCCTAGAAAATGTCTATCTACATTTCTTTCAATAAATAAATTTAAACCCATAGGAGCAAGTTGATATAACGCCCAGAAAATAACTGACGCAAGTGCAAGAATAATGTAGCCCCACATTTTATTACGCTCAGTATGCCCCGGTTGTTTTAAAGTCAGTACAGTGATAAGCGCTAGCATTGCAGCGCCGATAATGAGAATCAGTTGATTACAAAGTGTGGTTTCATTTAATAGTCCGCGTAATGCAAATACAAGTGCAATGACAACGCCTAATCCTATTAATCGCGCTGTTTTCTGCGAGGCAGCAGAAGAATCAACGAAAGTGGTGTCGCGGTCTTTCAAAATTTTCCAGTTATAAAGAGTGAGGAGAAATGCGACGAGATTGCCAAGAGCACTTAAAATAAATAGCTGATGATAAGCTTGATGTAAATGAAAATAACCGCCTATGGAAAAGCCAACAAAAAAGCCAATGTTCATACCGCTGTAATTCCAGAGAAAAGCTGCTTCACGCCGCTTGTCATCGGGTTCGAATAATTGTGTGACCATGCAATTTATGCATGTTACGTTAAGCCCGCTGCCACCGAGGAAGAAAGAAAGGCCCCATAATAAGTGAGATGTGTCGGGGATTGAAATAAGCAAACAGCCAACGACTTGTAATAACATACCTATGCTAAATAGACTGCGATAACTGAGATAACGCCCACCAACATAACCACCTAACAAATGTAAGAAGTAATTTAATGCCACAAATGACCCAGTAATACTGGTAGCTAGCAGGTCGCTCATGTGCAAGCCTTTGGTTGCATACAAAATAAGCGTGGAATAAAGAACACTAAAACCTAATGTTGCAAAGATTTGAATTAAGAAAAGAGCGCCAGCCCCGGTAGGCATCACATCATTATATTTTTGATAGAGTGTTTTTTTTGTTCGTATTTGACTCATGAGTATTTCTCCGCATGCGGATTTTTAAAAAAGCCTTTTTTCTTACTGAGCTTCTAGGAAGGAAGGAGGGAGAAGTGCTCAAGCAAGAGATTAACTTCTATATTAAGTTGAGTAAGCTGAGACGGTAGATTAGACATTATATTGCTTTTTAAATCGGATTCAAGATTAGCAGCTAGAGTTTTTATACGCGGTAAACCTAAATAGGCGACACCGCCGTGAAATTTATGCACACGTCTAAGTAACTCGGTATAATTTTTTTCTTTTTCTAATTGTTGAAAATCAATCATTTCTTGTGCCAGCGTAGAGATAAACACATCGAGTATCTCCGTAGCTAATTCCTTTTTGCCGCCAGCGAGTTTAATGCCAAGCTCCCAATCGATAATGGGAAGCTGTTTGTTATCCATATTATGATCTCCCTCTTTTATTAAATTTTATCAAATACAGCCATGGCCTCAATATGAGATGTGTGGGGAAACATATTCATAATGCCCACATGAGTTAATTGATAACCATGTTGGTGAACAATCTCACCTACATCTCGGGCGAGTGTAGCTGGATTACAAGAAACATATACGATTCTTTTTGCATTGAATTGTGTGAGATAAAACAGCATTTCTTTTGCGCCTGCACGCGGTGGATCAAGTAAGATTTTATCGTATTGCGATTTTATCCATGGCGCAGAGCTTTCCGGTTGTTGCAAATTAGCCGCATAAAAATCAACATTGCTGATGTTGTTATGCATAGCATTTTCTTTTGCACGCAAGACCATTTCATCGCCGCCTTCAACACCAATCACAAATTTCGCGTGGCGTGCCATAGGTAAAGTAAAATTACCAATACCAGAAAAAAGATCGAGCACTGTGTCAGATGGTTCAAGTTGAAGTAAAGTCACTGCTTGCTTAACCATGAGGCGATTCATTTCTAAGTTGATTTGCGTAAAATCCAACGGATGAAATAAAAATTCGAGCTGAAAATCTGGCAACGTATAACTAATGCGCTCACGTTCATTTGCAGGCCAAAGTTTAGAAATTAGAGCAGGAGGATTGGGTTGTAAATAAATATGAAATTGATGTTGTTGTCCAAAGGTAATTAATTTTTCTTTATCAGAATCAGAAAGTGCTTCCATATGACGAAAAACAAGCGCAATTGTTTCATCACCAATGGCCACTTCAATTTGCGGAATTTGATTATAGATTTTAAGTGAAGCAATAAATGTTGATAATTCAGTTAAATGCTCACCTATCGCTGGATACAGCACAGGGCAATGTTCAAGATCAGCTAGATAGCGACTGGATTTTTCTCGAAATCCTACCATCATTTTATTTTTCTTGATGACGAACTTGGCGCCTAATCGGGCTTTGCGTCTGTAGCCAGTTGTGTTAGCTGTCAGTGGAGGCAAAATATTTTTGGGAACTACATTGCCAAAATGCTTTAACTGGTCCAGCAGAGTTGCTTGCTTAAACTGCGATTGCATCCCAATATCCATGTGCTGCAAGCTGCAACCTCCGCATATGCCAAAGTGACGACAAGGCGGTGTCACTCGTTGATCAGAAGGCTCGAGAATAGCGAGTGCTTCTGCCTCATTGTAACTACTGCGTTTTTGGGTA
>DAIEGU010000089.1 GCA_027356065.1 Gammaproteobacteria bacterium | reverse complement strand
AAGGATCTTTTTCATTAATATTTAGATCCTTCACAGGCAAAAAACGCCTGTTCAGGATGACACATTTGAATTATGCAACAATGCCTGCAAAAGGAGGGCTAGGGTGGGGGAAAAGTAAAATGCACAATTCCATCAACTTATTATTAAATCAACCACTAAGATTGACAAGCGACTACCAAACTCTCAGTATTAATCGCAAAGGCAATTTTCAGGATTAATTAACATGCAAGCATCACAAACATTACAAACTATCGTTGAAGGTGCATTCGAAGAGCGAGCCACACTTTCCCCAACTCATGTTTCATCTGAAATAAAGCAAGCGATTGAAAGCGCAATGAATCTATTAGATAGCGGCAAAGCCCGTATCGCAGAAAAAATTAATGGAAAATGGCATGTACATGAATGGCTGAAAAAAGCTGTTTTACTCTATTTCCGTACACATGATAATACCGTTATTCCCGGTGGATTCACCCAATTTTACGATAAAGTTCCGTTAAAATTCAGCGATTATTCCGCACAAGAGTTTGCAGCAGCTGGAGCCCGTGTAGTCCCGCATGCTATTGTGCGCAAGGGGGCTTTTGTCGCTGAAAATACCATTCTTATGCCCTCTTATGTCAATATCGGTGCTTTTATCGATAGCGGCACGATGGTCGATACCTGGGCGACAGTTGGCTCATGCGCTCAAATTGGAAAAAACGTCCATCTCTCAGGCGGTGCAGGCATTGGCGGTGTACTTGAACCGCTGCAAGCAAGCCCCACTATCATCGAAGATAATTGCTTTATCGGAGCACGCTCAGAAATTGTTGAAGGCGTTATTGTCGAAGAAGGTGCCGTCATCTCAATGGGCGTCTATATTGGCCAAAGCACACGTATTTATCACCGAGAAACCGGCGAAATCATTTATGGCCGCATCCCCGCCGGTGCTGTTGTTGTACCCGGCAACCTACCCAGCAAAGATGGAAAATACAGCTTATATTGCGCTGTCATTGTAAAACAAGTTGATGCAAAAACCCGAAGCAAAGTGACCTTAAATGAGTTATTACGATCAATTGAATAATACGATGACTGATATGATGACTGAAACCTTACAACTTGCAATGCAACTTATAGCATGTCCTTCCATCACGCCCAATGATGCAGATTGTCAAAAAATTATTGCTGATCGATTAACAGCCATTGGATTCACTTGCGAATCGTTACGATTTGAAGATGTTGATAATCTTTTTGCTCGTTATGGGACAGAAGCCCCCTTAATTGTTTTTGCAGGACATACAGATGTTGTGCCAACAGGCCCCGTCGCTGATTGGATGTCGCCCCCCTTCCATCCAACCATACGCAATGATTATTTATATGGCCGCGGTGCATGCGACATGAAAAGCGCAATAGCTTCTATGGTCGTTGCTGCAGAAAAATTTATTTATCATCACCCCCATTTTTCTGGTTCATTAGCATTTTTGATTACCAGTGATGAAGAAGCAGCCGCTATTAATGGTACACAACGTGTTATGCAAGTACTGAAAGAACGTAACATTAAAATTGATTATTGCATCATTGGCGAGCCAAGCAGTGAAAAGAAAGTTGGTGATCAAATTCGTATTGGTCGACGTGGTTCTTTGCATGGAAAATTAGCTGTGCACGGCAAACAAGGCCATGTTGCACATCCGCATCTCGCATTAAATCCTATTCATCAATCCATGCAAGCACTACATGAACTTGCTCACAGTGAATGGGACAAAGGTAATGAAAATTTTCCGCCAACCACATTTCAAATTACGAATATTCACAGCGGCACAGGCGCTGCGAATGTCATTCCCGGTCATCTCGAAGCATTATTTAATTTTCGTTTTGGAACAGCAGTAACAATTGATGAATTAAAACATCGTACGCAAGAAATTTTTAACCGCAGAAATTTGCAAAGTGAAATTGAATGGAAAATGGGTGGAGAACCCTTTCTCACATCGCACGGTAAATTAATTAATGCAACACAACAAGCGATTAAAGATGTCACTGGATTAGATGTAAAACTGTCTACGGGTGGCGGCACATCCGATGGAAGGTTTATTGCACCCACAGGCGCTGAAGTCGTTGAGCTCGGTGCATCGCATGCAACTGCACATCAAATTGATGAATGCGTCAATATCCATGATTTGGAAACACTCACTCAAATTTATGTGAAATTGTTGACGCTGTTACTTGTAACAAAATAATCAATCGGGCAAGAAGAAGATGGTATCTGCTATATGTTTTTATTAAATAGCATGTTATTTTACTCTGAAATTATCATAATGACGATAAATAATAAAAATAAATAATTTTCATGAGGAGTGATGAGAATGCAAATAAAAATCGATAAGAGCTATGTAAATAACGGATTTCTAATAATCGAAAATCACGGCCCATTAGAATTAGCTAAGCAAGCGCCAAATTATTTTATTAATATCGCGCATACCAACCAAGAGATTTATTATTATTTATTTTGTTTAAACGTTATCGACGCTACGCAAATTAGTGAAGAAAAAAATAAAGCAAGAATCACTGCTTCCGAAGCAAACAGCATCGATTTAACAAAAGATACGCAAACCACATTAAATTCTATTTCAATTGAAATTGAGACACTAGATTTCGAAAATTTCGAATTCAAAAAAATCTTTACGATTGATTTAAAAGATTGGATTAAATCCAATGTAGTTGATTATTACCTTCAACAAAGAGACTCATTCAATCCATTATTAATAATAAATATTCTAAAATTTTACGACTCCTTAAACGTAAATGAATTGCAATACCAAGGCGCGCCACCAACTGCTGAGGAAGAATTTAAATTAATAGGAGTAGATCGCAAATATTCAGATATATCTGAAGGATTTGTAATTTATAAATATAGAGGAAAACTTACCACAGCTACGGATGCAGTGGATGTGAAAAAATTATTAGGCCGTACCACCAACTCCTATATTGGTATGAGCTGTATTTATTTAGGAGACAGTCAAACAGGAGAATATTATTTTGCCCTTCCACGGAGAGCGATAACACCCCAGCAAATCCAATTTTACCAATCAAATGGGACAATATCTCAAGATGTAGTAATTAATCAAAATATGCTAGATGATACCCAAGCAGACCTAGATGAAGTATTTCAGCGATATTCAGCAGTGAAAGGCTTTGACTTCGATCAGGAAACAAGAGGTATAAAAACAATAGGCAATGAGGTAGCCATACACATTGGAGAGAACTCTACTTCTGATACACATTCAATACTTCGCATAACATCGGCTCAGCTTGTTTCCTTTCTAAGGATATTGCCTGACAAGCTTGCCTATTTGAGTACTCAAATTGAAATGAAAGTAAATGAGATAGTTGAGTTTGCTAAAATCAGAGGTAATAAAACCAAAGTAATTGGGAAAATGTTGACATTAAAAATAGAAAATGAGCTCATCCAGCAAGACACCGCTACAGACGAATTGGCTTTTTTCTTTACTAAAGAAACAGGGGTCCATTGTTCAGTAAAAAATAATGATAAAAATCGATTACATGAAATTCGTTTTTTTTGCACGCTGGGAAATTTTACAGCCCTTGAGAGATATATTTTAGATGCACGTCAAAAACAACCTCAAGACACGCAGACCATGATCAATTCACTTGCTAATGGAGTGAACGATGCAGAAGAGTGGTGGAAAGAGATTTATAAAAAGGGCCCTATAACTACACCATTACTAGTAAATAGTTTTACGCGAGAAATGTCTTCGAATGTTGCAACAACAAATAAGCCTCCCGAAGCTCCGCAAGAACAGCCTGATAGAAAACGTCAGCGTAGATTGGAAATGTAAATTTCAGATATTTTATCACTATGGTCCGATACTTCAGCATGCTTTTAGCTAGCATCCAGGAAATATAAAATATTCTGGATGCTACCTCGCACAAAAACACGTGGCGTATGACAACTTGCAACATAGAGGTTTGTTACAAAAATTAAGTTTAGCCATTTCACAAACTAACATTTATAACAAAGATTGAATGACATTCGTTCGATCAAGCTGATTAATAGAACTGACTCCAGTTAAAATCATTGTGCTGCGGATTTCATTGGCTAATATGTCCAATAAATTTTCGACACCTGCTTGGCCTTTTGCTGCTAAAGCAAATACGGCAGGACGGCCTAATAAAACTGCTTTTGCTCCTAGTGCTAACATACGGACAACATCTAAACCTGATCGTATACCAGAATCAGCAAGAACTGTCGTTTCATCACCGACTGCATCCACAATACGGGGCAACATTTTCACGGTTGACATCACACCATCTAATTGACGACCACCATGATTCGATACCACTAAACCATTTGCACCAAATTGAATAGCAGCTTTTGCATCTTCAACATCTAAAATTCCTTTAATGACAATAGGACCTTTCCAACATTGTCGTACCCATGCTAAATCTTTCCAACTAATCGAATGATCAAAATTATTTGCCAACCATTCCATATAATTTTTTAAGCCAATTTTTTTACCTAAATAAGCAGAAATATTGCCTAAATCATGAGGCCGCCCCATTAATCCAACATCAAACGCCCAAGCAGGTTTTTGCATCGCTTGTAATAAACGTCTTTGTGTTGCAAAAGGGCCTGACATGCCTGAATGTGCATCACGATAACGTTTGCCAGGTGTTGGCATATCTACTGTAAACATCAGTGTTTGAACACCTCTTGCTTGCGCTCTTGCTAACACGTCTTGCATAAATCCACGATCTTTCAGCATGTATAGTTGAAACCAAATAGGCTGATTGCTTTCTGCTATCACTTCTTCTATTGGGCAAACTGAAACCGTTGATAAAGTAAAAGGAATATTTTTGTTAGCTGCCGCTTTTGCCATTTGAACTTCGCCGCGTCTTGCATACATTCCCGTCAAACCAATCGGACTTAATACAATAGGCATCGCTAATCGTTGATTAAATAATTCAATATCAAAACGTAATGTATCTATATTTTTTAATACGCGTTGGCGCAGCATAATTTGTTGCAGATCAGCCGTATTTGCTTTCAATGTTTGTTCTGAATATGCACCACCATCAATATAATCAAATAAAAAACGCGGCAATTTACGCTTTGCCGCTTTTCGATAATCAGAAACGGAAGAAATAATCATAAGTGTCCATCTTTTTTTGCTATCTTATTTTGCAATCCAACAATACGCAAACCCACTAATTGTGAAATCCATACGGCTAAATAAATTTGACCTACTGCAGCTTCTAACCAAGAAAAATTTCGTGCAACACTTTTTAATGCAAGAATATCGCCATAACCAATGGTTGTTAAAGTCACATAGCTATAATAAATAAAGTGATCAATATGCGCACGTATGCTTTCATGCTCAATATGAATGGAAAAAGAAGTAGGATCTATGCTATCGATGAGTAAAAAAATAAAACTCCAGGTAAACCCAATTAACAAATATCCGCAAATTGCACCAAATAACGTATTTACCGTAATCACACGCTGTTTGGCAACCGAGACAATAACAGAAAGCAGAATGATCGTGAGAAAAATGACGGTTAGCGAAAAATGAATAATGTAAGCTACCTGGCTTTCTCCAATCCAAACAATATATCCATAGCTAAGAAAGCACAAACAAGCAAAACCCACTGTTATTATGTTTAATAAAATTTGATGGGATACACTGCGCACAGAAAAAATCATAATCAGTGTAAAAAATATTAAAAGAATAAAATTGCTAAGATGGCTAGCAGTTAAAAATGGATTAATTAGTAAAAATAGAATTAATGAAACTAATAAATAAAAATAGCGGCTTTTAAAATACAGTATTTCTTCATCCATGATATTTTTCCCTTGATACGACTTTATTGAATCTTAGTGGGTTAGCACGTCATTGCGAGGAGCGTTTTTTGCGACGTGGCAATCCAGCTTTTTAAAATAAAGTATTAAAAATTGGATTGCCACGTCGCAATGACGAATTATTCAACAACGTACCTTGATACAGTTTTGGTAGCGTATCAAGAGATACATCATTTGTTAATTAGAAAATGAAGTTTAAAAACCAGGTCTTCGTGGTGATTCCGGTACTGGTACTGCTTCTTCTTTTTCTTCTTCTTTTGAAGCATTCATGCTATGTCTTGCACCTATTTTAAATTCAGTTTTTGGTTTCTTTACCTCTTCTTGAGATGAGTGTGCTTCCGGTTGCATATAAGAAGCACGCTCTTTTTCATATTGCAGAGCAGCATCACTTTTTTTCTCTGGCTCCGATTTTTTAATTTCTTTTTTTACAATAGCTATTCTTTCATCTCTATCAATACCTGGTAAGCCCATTTTTTCTCCTTCTTGATACGGTCTAAAAGTTGCTTGTGGCTCAGCCTTTGACTGTTCAATTTGACTTCCACGTAAAGATTTGTATGCACTTCTAAGTGTGCCAAATATTTTTTTAGTGTCACTTGAACGTGTTGGTTTTGGAGAAGATGGTTGTTGAGCTACCTGACTTTTACGTTCTTCAGCAGGCGAAGGTGTTTTCACTTCTTTTATTTTTAGACCCAAATCTTTTTTAGCAGTATCTTGAATTAGTTTAATTAGTTCTGTTTTTTGTTTTTTATCCATAGAAGAAGCTTGAATCTTTTGAATAGTAACTTGGGATTCCTGAATAACTCGTTGCTTTGCGAATTCACCTAGAAAATTATATTCATTTCCACCTTGTTTAAAACCACCAGTACCTTTCAACGTGCTAAAAGCATCGGTGATAAAATTCTTTTGCTGTTGAAAATTTTTTTCATCAGCAACTTGCTTTAGCGAAGCAACACCATTACCTAAAGCATTTCGCACATCCTTGTCTACTCGATCTACCATAATTGCATCAATAATTTTTAATTGATCTTTTTCATCGATATTATCTAGGACAGCAGTTCTTAGATTAATTAAAAAACTGCAAATGTCGTTTTCTTTAACTTGATCAACTCTACCAAATTTTTGACCACGGACATCATAAAGAATAATAAAAGCATATGCGCTAACCATATCTCTTTTTATTTCTTCTATTTGTTTAGGAGTTAAATTGCTACCTTCCCAAATACGAGAATCATTTAATCGTGCTTTAAAATCATCTGTAAGCGATCGAAAAAAATCAACGATTTTTGGCATTTTTTCAATAGTAATAGGGGGAGCTATATTACTATTATTCAATATTTCCTTTTCAATAGTATTTAATGAATTTTGCTTATAAAAAACAATAGGTGCTTTGATATCATCGCCTATTGTCTTTACTTGTGACATCCTCGTTTTATCCATCGAACGCGCCGTATCAAATGGCTTTCCACTAAATTGTCCTAATGCGGCCTTCAAATAGACAACCAAGTTTTCTTGTAACGAATCCTTAGGAATAGGTCTCTCTTGCATATTTGAACCCCTCGTTTCTATTTTTAAGAGAAGTAAAATTATTATTTATGATTAAATTATAGTCCTTGATTGTTCAAAATGTTTTAAATGATCTAACAATCCCTAAAAACCCTTTATACTCATTAGCTTATAGGTAACATATTTAATAAAAAGACCGTTTGCACATTTAAGCATTCTGGTTTAACCTTACGCACAGTTTGTGAGGAGAGATGTCCGAGCGGTCGAAGGAGCACGCCTGGAAAGCGTGTATACGTTCATAGCGTATCGAGGGTTCGAATCCCTCTCTCTCCGGAATACTATATATAAAGATAAAGATACAAATTTGAATCTATAAGTAGCGGGCATTGGTCCCTCCGCGACGATAAGCCGTGAACCCCGCCAGGTCCGGAAGGAAGCAACGGTAGCAGCTGATGCGGGCGCCGGAGTGTGGCTAGTGTTCGCTACTATAGATTCAATTGACTCCTACTCTTCACGCCTCTCACATCTAGATTGAATTAAACTCAAAAACCAAGTATTTTTTCTTTCTCTGGTAATCACGAGGTTTCGCATGAGTTATCAAGTATTGGCAAGGAAATGGCGTC
>DAIEGU010000068.1 GCA_027356065.1 Gammaproteobacteria bacterium | reverse complement strand
TTTATTGCTGTTTGGTCGAGGTATCGTGAACAGTTACCAGAAATATTGAAGTATCTGGATGCCACCTCGCACAAAAAACGTGCGGCTGGCATGACAAACTAAAAACAATTTCGTGGGGATACGTCAGCTGAGGAGGCGCATTCTTTGCGCCGTCTCAGGATATAAATGTTACGTTATTAAGGTTTCTTTTCGGTAAGGTCTCCAGCACCTTCTTCACGTCGTTTAAGCGCTTCTTTCTTTTCAGTTAACGCCGCTTTACCTGTTGCCATAGGCGCCGCTCTTGCACCACCTCCTGTCGTACCAGCAGCACTACTCACACCACCTTTAATTTCTTCTAAGTGTGGTGCACCGCCTTCGCCTCCATGATGGCCAATCCAACGTAATATGCCATCAGGTACAACATGAATAAGAGAGAAACTTTTATTCAACACAGCAACGACCAACATGACATACGCAGCCATAAAGAAAATGAGTTCCAGCAAGTCAACACCACCACCACCGCTACCTGATGTTTGTCCTGGCAGTGATGAACTATTACCTAATTGATAAGCAGTAATTTGCAACATGACCGTTTGAAAACTAGCATTGACCATAGTCACAACGACAGCGGACAAAAGCATGGCCGCCATCATACCGAAAATCATTAAAGTGGGGCGCAAGAAAATACCAAAGATCATATAAAGTGCGGGCTCCGCTTTGCCTAACACATCATGCGGGCCGCCTGGCGTCATCACACCTAGCGCAATAATGGGCCCTGCTATCATGGCTTCAATGGTCGCGATAAACCAACCAATCACACCAAAGGTAAATATCATATAAGGAACTAATGGTACATAGACAGCCAGTGTTGCACCTATTCCCATGAATGATCCCATGAACCCTAAAATAATAGGCACTAGGAATAGAAATAAGGTTGCAAGTGTAGGCCCTAGTGGATCTGATGCACCTGTACCAAGAACATAGACATCAATGTATCCCGCCATCGCTAAAACAAATATGAGGATCAGCAAGACACTAAATAAAATTTCAATCGTTAATAAGATTGACTCGCCCAAGCTTTGAACTGCAGCAAGAGGATCTTGTGTTCCTCCATTGGCACCTCCACCACTCACCGTACTCATAAAGGAACTCAGAATACCGGATTCGGCAGAAAATGCTGATGAAGAAAGCTGTTGCATCTGGGGCGGCGTTGAGCTTTGAAACCCACCGGCACCCGATGCAGCTGAAGCTAAAAAGTTTAATAAGCCATTAGCAGCATTATAATTATTGCGATTAGTATTTAGCGGATTAGTAGCGTCACTAGCCGGTGATTGCGAATTATAAGGAGTCACTGTAAAAGTGGGGTTAGCATCTTTCAAATTATTATTATTCATCTGTGCGATGTAATAATAATAAGCGCCTGCAAAAATCCATCCCGTCGTTCTAGCATCTTGCAATTGTGGAGGAAGTTGAGTGCCTTGTTGCGCAACCAATGCTGAAATCTGTTGGCTAACAGCATTAACAATCGATTGCGTGTAATTAGAAATACTCACATTCAGAAAATTAGCACCATTTACAGTTGCTGAATTTGATAATAAGTAAGGCCACATCATTGCTGTAACAACATTGTTAGCTAAATCAGTCGCGTTTCCAGGGCCTACCGATAGATTCAACTGACAAACATTGCCAGGAAGTGGCGGCAAACCAGGCGGTAGAGGAATAGCTAAACTAGGACAACACTGTTTAGAATCGATGGAACTTGCTGTGCAATATTGGCTGACCCAACTTGGCGCCGCACCTCCACCCGAAAAAAACTGCCGATAATCATAATCAGCTTGAGAAAACGAATCTGCAATGGCACCAAATCCTGTGACGATCTGGCCTAACGCTGTGGTTTGAGCTTTGCACGCAGTACATTTTAACGATGTAGGATCAGCACATGCTGAACCTGTACTTTGATTACAATAAGTCAACGTACCGCATGCGCCTGATAAGCCATGTATACCTGGCCCCATCTGCATCGTGCATATGCCAGTCGTATCAGAACAAACAGAATTTTGGCTCAAACTATAAAGCTGGTTTGAAGAACTGCAAAAAGTATCAGTCGGGTTTTGTTTGCAAAAATAAGCGCCATTAGTTTCATTTACTCCACTTGGATTTGCATCTCTACGATAAGCTGTGGAAGCACAAACAAGACCTTGAAACAAACCTGACATGCCTTGCGCAGTACCCGCATAAGGAATTTGTACACTTGCATAAGGTGAACCAGCTATGGAGATATAGTTTAACGCTGTCGTCCACATTGTATCTGCAGCACCTATTCCCTGCACAATGACCCACATCATCAAAATTTGAATGCCGGAATAACCAGATGGAGAGGGGACTAATGCAGCAACGCCCAATACCATTCGAATAGGTACCCAAAGTGAATTCCAGCCTTTACCTAAAAACTCACCTTCCCCTGCTGTTTTCATTACACCAACAACGGTAATGTACACAATGACAAGGACAGCAACTGCCAGGATGATGGAATTAAATGTTTTAAACATGACTGATAGAAGAAGTGACGCATTACCTGATACAGGTAAAACTGAACCCACGTTACCAAAAATTTGTGATAAGTAATAAAGTGATTGATCGTTTGGCGCGAATTGAAACAAATTGATCATGCCATGGGTTCCTTATCAAAAGGCTTACCACGCTTCCATTCTTCAAAAGTACATCCAAGTTTGCGAAATTTTATTTGAAAATGCCAGAAGCTGAATCGAAATGATTGTGCAAATAAAAAAGCTGCAGAAGCTAATGCAAGTATCCAACCATGAAACGTGTGGTGTCCAAATAAAAGATAAAACCCAAAAATGAGCATCAAAATGCCTAAAACCAAAAACGCGATAGAATAGATGAAATAAGCATTCTCCGTCTCTTTCAACTGCGCATCCGTCACTTTTTGTCTTTTCATTGCTTCTGCAAACGTTTCTTTTCGAGCCTCTCCAGGAACAGCAGTAAATAATCCTCTAATGCTATCAAAAATAGTGCTGTTGTATTCTCGTAAGGCATCCATATCTAACCAAGCAGATGGATTGAAAAATGTTTTGCGCGAGATTTTAAAAACATCTCGAATGGCCATATAGAATGTGATCCTTTCAGAATCTGCAGTTGATTATTATTAACTTAGAAAGTACGGAATTACAACCATACTCAGAGCTTGATTCAAAGGTTAATATCTCAAGTTGATTCCGGTATAGTATTTCTCAAGATTCTGATTGATACTGACCTCATACTGTTTAAGTGTCATTACCTTATATATGGCTGTTATTCGGAGCAAGATATGTATAAATTATTGTTTAAGTTTATCGTGGTGATACTGACAACCTGCTTTTCTTTAAACATATTTGCTCAAGATTTCTTTTCCAGTGGTGAAAATAAAAAAAACGCACCGCCTATACCCGTTTATCCACCACCAAATCCTGTGTTAACACCAGATCAATTCAAAGATAGAGTGAACACATTAAGAAAACAAAATACAGATGCCATTAATCAGCAAATCTCTCAACAAGTATCCAAACCTCAGGCACCCCTATCGCAAGCTCCGACTGCTGCGCCTCCACCACCTAGTGATTTCAGTTCATTGAACCCACAATCGAGTCCATCAGCAACGGGAAATTATTCTAGCCAGCCTTTCGGAACAACTAACGGCTTACCTAATCCACATCCCGTTGCGCCGGGAGGACAACAACAGCAAAAATCCCCTCAAAGCAGCACATATACTGGATTTGGTACCGGTACAAGTACAACTAACACAGGCACCTCTGGCGGCACCTCAGGTGGATGGAGTGTCAAATATTAATGCTAGATAGAATATCCTGAAGGAGTAATTCATATGCATGTGTTTATCAATCAGATAAAAAAATTAGTAATGGTTGCAGGAATTGCTATCACCATTAATGCATTAGTTGTTCCGATTGTTCGCGCGCAACCCGATGACACGGGCACCACAGGAACAAGCACAACAAGCACAAATTCCAACACTAGCTCAGGTTTAACTGCGGTACCGCCGGGCGTTAGTTCGTGTACCGACACACAATCTTGCTTAATAGCAATCATGACAAACACATATGCAACATTGCAGTCTGTGAATAACATACCTGCTCTCTTGCAAGATATTACAGCTACCGCATTAAGCTGGTATGCACACGATGACACAAAAGCTATTCAGACTATGCAAGGATCGTTTACTGCTTTAGGCAATATCTTGACGCAAGATGTCTCTTTGCAAAATAGCGTAGCTATGCGCCAACAACTCGCTGCAGATTTATTTGGCGTACAGTTAACGGACATCACGCAACCAACTAATAGCCCCGCTATTCTCGGCAAGATCCTAAATGCTAATGAATTAATTTATCCTACTGTGTTAAATTTACCGCCCATAAAAAATGGACAAGCCTCACCTTATAATTATGTAAAAGCTGCGGCTGGCATCATGCTTCCGCATGGCATGCCTCCCAATGTTTTAGCAGGCTCAAGTTCTGGCTGGACAGGCGGCGCACAAGATCAACAAAATTATCTTGGTTACTACTATACTGTTACCTCTGTTGAATCATTCGACGCTTATGTACTCAGCAGTTTATATGCTGATAATCAAAACTTCCAAGCCACTGGATCTGCTCTTTCTCCAACACAAGCTACCTTAGTTTCAGAAGCATCGAATGGCGATTGGTTAACGGCTGTTGCTTCTGAAGATTTAGGTAAAGTGTTACGACAATTATTAGTCTTTCAATCACAAAGTTATGTGTTACTTTCAGATTTAGTTCAAACTGAAAGACAATTATTAACCGCACAAGTCATGACAAACTCATTATTAATCGCAAATAACATGACAAATGAAGGTTTATTGCTAGCTAAAGCAAAAAGTAAAAACCTTAATGGAAAATAGATAATGCCTAAATTAGACTCTCTTTCATCACATGAGTTTTGGAAAAATTATGATGATCCTATGATTTATAGGGTCATCTCATTTATGGAAACTGCCGAAGACTGGACTTTAGATGGAAATCCAGGATTAGAAGACGTCATCAATCAATTAGGCAATATATTTGATGAAATTAGTTCATTTGAATTAGGTAAAGAAGATCAATTTGTTACATTATGTGCGCATGTTAAAACATCACGTATTCTACGAATGTTACAAGCCATAGACACCATTGATCCAGGTTCTGCATCTAAATTATTAATGTATGCGGAAGAAAATAATAGCCCTGACAATACCATGGCTGGTTTGTTTTTACGTCGCAACATCGTGTTTGAAAGATTACGATTGCTCGCTCGTGTTTTCTCGCAAGAACGTTTTGATCTAGTGTTGAAAGTGTTAGAACAAGATCATGGCTAATCATGTTTACTAAATTAAATTCAGCTGTCATGCAATTCATTACACAGAATCAATTTCGAAAAGAAATAATGATTGTTATCGCATTAAAATTAGCTGCACTCTTTTTATTGTGGTGGCTATTCTTTTCGCATCCTATTGCTGATTCATTAGAAAAACACGACTTAGCAAAACGGTATATGAATAACTAGATGTTTTTGTGAAATTCAAATGTCGGCGCTGTATAGGTTAAATACTTCTTTGCCGAAGTAAAAACATATAAAGCCGTTCGTTCTAAGGCTGATGTATTCCCCCATGAAATTATTTTTAGTTTGTCATGCCACCTCGCACAAAAAACGTGCGGCTGGCACGACAAACTAAAAATAATTTCATAGGGGAATACATCAGCTGAGTAGGCGCGTCCTGAGCTTGTCGAAGGACGGCCGCCTACTCAAGGCAAACGGATTTATACCGGGGGAACAGATTTATCAGATCAATGAATAATATTACATCACTCTATATTCTGAACTTGCTCTCTGATCTGCTCAATTAACACTTTCATTTCTATTGCAGCACGTGTTGTCACTGAATCGACTGATTTTGACCCCAAGGTATTCGCTTCACGATTTAATTCTTGTAAAAGAAAATCTAAACGTCTACCTACGGAACCGCCTTGCGTCAGAACACGCTGCATTTCACCAATATGAGTTTCAGCACGTTCGATTTCTTCTGCTACATCTATACGCTGCGCATACATGACCATTTCTTGTTCTAAACGATTGGAATCTAATTCTAGTTTTGCATCATTAAAACGTTTCAAAAGTCTTTCACGTTGTTCAATTTGTATCTGTGGAAATCGTTCCCGTACTTTCGCAAGTTCTGCCAGCATAAGCGTCATGCGTTGGAAAAATAATTGTTTTAATTCTTCACCTTCTCTGCCACGAGCTGCAACTAAATCAGTCGTCGTGGTTTCAATTAATTTAAGAATGTGTTTTTCAAGCACGCCTAAATCCGTTTCCTTCGTTTCAAGCACACCAGGAAAACGTAAAATATCTGTTGGATAAATTGGAGCTGCTGTTTTTAACATCGAAGCAATTTCTTCACTCGCATGACAAAGCTCTTTTGCCAACAATTTGTTGACGCCAAATAAATTACCCGATGTTTTTGTACTTGGTTGATAACGAACAACACATTCCAATTTACCGCGCTTGATTTGTTGACGAATTTGTTCGCGAATAGGCATCTCAAATACACGCAAAATTTCTGGTAAATGTACACTGACTTCAAGATAACGATGATTTATTGAACGCATTTCGCAAACTAAACTTCCCCAGTCATCTTGGTTTTGTGTGCGCGCAAACGCTGTCATACTATGGATCATTGAATGTTCTCTCTTTTACTTAATTTTCTCTGTGCTATCTTTTTTTGGTGTTTATCTGTTTTTATTTCACGGGCAAAATCTTTTTCTAATTGCTCAGCGCTAATAAAAGGTGCGGCATTAACAGCTTTTTTACCATTAGTCTTTTCATTATCTACAACATTACTATGGCTAACACTATTAGGCATACCAACCTGCATGTTTGGCAATGCCGTATAAAACTCAAAGTGTATGGGTTCTGGTGCATTCGTTTTATCCATTGCTATTTGTTTTACTTTTGCAACCGGATTCAAATGGTGCTTACGTTCTGCAATCCACGTATTAAATCGAGTAATATAAGCAGAAATATAGGTTGGCATTTGCCAATGCTTTTTTACTAAATTAAATGTAATAAAAGCACAAAAAAATGCAGCTGCTATTAATCCTAGCAATGACATAAAACCAAAACGTTTATGCCATGACCGTTTTTTCGCATTATTTTTCGTGAAATCCCTTCTCATACGCTATCACATACTTTCAGGAGCAGTTATACCTAACAAAGTAAATCCATTTAATAAAACTTGCCTAGTCGCCGAAACCAGCGCCAATCGTGCATTACGCAGGTTGCTATCATCGACGATAAATTGATGCGAGTTATAATACGCATGAAAATCAGTGGCCACATCACGTAAATAATTTGTTAGTAAATGTGTTTCATACTGAATTGCTGCGTTAACAATCATATCAGGATAACGTGACAATGTATTTAAAAGTTGGCGCTCATGCGACTCCGTTAATAATGATAAATGAGCCAAGCCATTCACTTCATCATATTGAATGTGACGTTCAGCAAGCTGCCTAAACACACTGCAAATTCGCGCAAAAGCATATTGAACATAGTAAACGGGATTTTCATTTGACTTTGATTTAGCAAGTTCTAAATCAAAATCCATATGTTGTTCACACTTACGCATCACATAAAAGAAACGTGCTGCATCATTTCCTACTTCTTGACGTAATTCTCGCAACGTAACAAAGTTTCCGCCGCGAGTAGACATTTGTACTTGCTGACTACCGCGATATAGTGTGACAAATTGTAAAAGCAAATAAAGCCAGCGTTCAGAATCAACGCCATACGCTTGAATTCCAACTTTCATATGCTGAGCATACGCATGATGATCAGAACCGAACATATTAAGACTAAGATCAAAACCACGTTCAAATTTATTAAGATGATAAGCAAGATCATTCATATAATAAGTAGCAGTCCCATTCGAGCGAACAAGTACTCGATCTTTTTCATAGCCAAAATCAGTTGCGCGAAACCATAGCGCACCTTCGCGTTCATATATATGGCCGCTTTCTTTTAATCGCTCAATTAATTTAGTAACGACATCTGAAGCAACAAATTGGCGTTCAGAAAACCAATTATCATAATGCACACCAAACTCAGCTAAATCTTCACGTATATCAGTGAGAATGTTTTGTAATCCCAAATCAAAAAGTGCCTGATATTTATCATCGCCCAATAATTTTTTGGCACGACTAATAATTGCATCAATATAAACTTCTTTATCACCACCTTCAGGTTCATCAGGAGGTAAATTTGCTAATACTTCTTGTGCAGATACACAAAAATGATCTTTATGTTGCAGATAAATAGCTTTTGCAATGTCCATCACATAATCGCCGCGATAACCATTTGCAGGAAACGATAATTGCTCACCACACACTGTTAAGTATCTAAGCCAAACACTGGCAGCAAGAATATCCATTTGTCTGCCGGCATCGTTAACATAATATTCACGATACGCTTTAAAGCCCACCGCATCTAACAAGTTACATATCACTGCACCAAAAGCTGCGTGCCTACCATGTCCAACATGTAAAGGCCCTGTTGGATTTGACGAAAGGAATTCGACTAAAATGCGCTTGCCTCGCCCTATTGTGCATCTGCCATAAGTTTCTTTTTCAGTCAAAATTCGCGTTACAACATCGTTTAATGCATTGGCTGAAAGAAAAAAATTAATAAATCCTGGCCCTGCAATTTCAACTTTTTGAATATAGGGTGATGGCGGTAACATCTGCACAATGCGTTCGGCGATATCGCGCGGTTTTTTTTGTGCCGACTTTGCCAAGATCAAAGCAACATTCGATGCAAAGTCACCATGCTGCTTGTCTTTTGTGGCATCAATTTGTATAAAAGCAGGAACAGCAGGTAATTCACCATTTTCTTGCAGTTTTTTCACTGCACTTTGTACGAGATTTTCTATCTGTTGTTTCATGGTCTTGATAATATTTCCGAATTATAAAGAACGGTGCTTATTATCACCTGTTATCATCAACTTGCAAGAATGATGTAGCATAACAGACACTTTCCCATGACCCATGTAAGCTTTTTCTTACGAAAAAATAGGGAAATACGCCAGTCTTATTTAGGATTTATTTTCTCAACTTTTTTATCAACTCAAACATAATTATTTGATAATAATGATAATTTATCTGAAAAAACTCGCGCTAATTCGTCAAAATTAGCAGGCCGATGTAAGCGAGTAGTTTTTTTGAAATAGTAGCGTGGACTTAATTTCTGTATACTTGTTTTCGTAGTCACGGATTGACTACTCTCGCAAAAAAGGACTTGTGCAACCACTCCTCGTTTTGTGTGTTCAGGGATGGTATTTTTGGCAAGGATTGCCAGACCTGAGTTGAGCATGTGTAGGCGGTACCTTGAGTACCGCCTTTTTTTCATCCTTACTTTTTACCACACGATTCTTAACGTTTACTTACGTGAAATCTTTTCCGAGCAATTTTGTGAATTAATATTTGCGCTAATAAATTCGAGCAGTACTCTAGTTCGTTTTGGTAATGCTTGTTGGTTAGGATAAATAGCATAGAGATTAAATTCGCCCCAATTGTATTGAGGCAACACGGGTTGTAACTTTTGTTGCTGTAACGCATGAGAAACAGCAAGTAGAGGAAATTTACCAATGCCATATCCTAAAGAACAAACAATGACGCGGCTTTCTGTATCGTTACAATTAAAATCGGGCTGCACCATCACACTATTCTGTTTGTCTTTAGTTTGATATATCCACTCTTGTTCAGATGCAAAGCCTAAAATGCTATGTTTATTTAAATCCTCAGGTATTTGCGGATAACCATTTTTAATCAAATATTCTGGGCTTGCATACAAACCCATATGCTGTTTAATAAACAGCTTGTTTTTTAAACTACTATCTTTCAACAATCCCTGATCTGAATAACCGGTCGCACGTAAAGTTAAATCCAATTTTTCTTTGATAGGATCGAGACGTTCATTCGTTAGTATTAAATCAATTTTTATGTCAGAAAAATTATTCATGAATGAAGTAATGATAGGTAACAAACAATGGCGGCCAAAATAAAGTGGCGCACTCATTCGTATTTCACCTTTTGGTTTTTCTGAAAGTGATTGTATGACGGACAATGCAGAATCTAATTCTTGCTGTATGCGCTGCGCATGCTGCCAAAATAATTCGCCTTCGGCCGTTAAATGCAATTGTCTGGTTGTACGTTTTATTAAAGTAACGCCTAGCTTTGCTTCCAATTGAGCGATGCGTCTGCTGATCAACCCATTTGATAAACCTAATTGCTTGGCTGCATGGCTAAAACCGCCACGCTGTACTACAGTTGCAAAAATAGCAGCATCATCTAAAATGCTCATAAATTGCCATTAATTATATTCAAAAAGTAAACTATCTTATCACAATTTGAGTATTTCTTTGCGAAATTTAAAAAATTATACTGCCAGTCCATTTAATATCAATAACACAAGCTAGAGGAACCTTTTATGAAAAGCAGTAGAAAGATAAAAGAAGAAATAGTTGAGATGCCTGAATTTGAGACTTTTGAAGCATCAAATGAAGTACAAAAACAAAAAGCAACTAAACGATTAAATACAGCAGTAGGTATTTTTGGTATTTTAGATCTAAGCGATATCCTTGCAATTTTCGCTATGCACGTAAAAAAAGAGTGGAAAACAATACTTGATCAAACCGCTAAATACCCTATGTTTTTAGCAGCAGCCTTATTTGCCGTGATTGGCGCTGGTTTTTCTATACAAAAAGCAAGATTAAATGGAAAAAATGAAAGCATAGAAGGGGCAATCATCAAGTCTCTTTCAGCAATATTAATTTCAGCCGCGGTTGGTTTTGCTTTATTTGGCCCTGAGGCACTTGGAGAATATGCCCCGTATATCTTCGCAGGTGTGTTAGGATTCCAGGGTTTAATGAATGGCATTAAATCAGCTGTACACGGAATACAAATTAGACAATCTAATACCCAAGAAGAAGCTGATAATCATCATGAACAAGCTAGAGGTAATGCTATTGGCATGATCGTAGGCTTCACTATCACTGCTGCGGTGGTTGCAGTCATGATTATGAAGCATGCTGAATTAGGTTATATTGGCGTTGCTGGTGCAGGCGTTGGTTTAGCTGAAACAGTCCGTCAATTAGCTAAGAATTTTAAGACAAAAAGTGATGGCTATGTGCAAATTTCTACGGAAGAGCCTTCTTCTCCAACAATAGACAATACATTTGAATTAAAACTTAGTACTGATAATGCGTTAAAACAACAAATGAGATCATCGAATTCAACGACAAATAAAGAAACTCGTCAACCTCAACCCATTTCAACCATACGACAAAGTACTGAAAGCAGAATGCCTAATGTGATACCTCTTCCACCAGCCAAAACTGTAAACCTGGGTATTATAAGATCGAGCCAGGAAATGGAAAGTGAATTAAAGCGAACAGGTACAGACGCACTATCAGAACAACGCTCTAAAAGCCCTTCTTTATTAAGAGGATCATCAGACTCTGAATAACCTTGTAATAAAACAAATGATTGAGTGGTTTAGCCGGTATCAAATGATACCGGCTTTTTTTTCGACTTTTCGTCCCAGCATCTTTATCGTAGCCTCAGCGTCATTGTGCTGTATAGATGAGATAACTCATTAGTGGAGTTATCTCACCTATACAGCAATGACGTCGCTTATCCACAAAGGTTTATAGTAAAACTTACTCACCCTTCACATCATCCGCCACTTGCTCAACAAAACCGCAAGTTTGGCGCGGACAAACTAATTCGGTACCGCGTTTTTTGGTTTTCTTAATCGTCAACATGGGCCATGCGCACTTAGGACAACTTTTTGCGATAGGCTCGTTCCACACAGCGTATTTACAATCAGGATAGCGTGAACATGAGAAAAATATTCGGCCGCGGCGTGATTGGCGTTTTACCACTTTACCTTGCTTACATTCAGGGCATTCCACACCGGTATCAGCAGGCTTATTTAATGACTCGATATGTTTGCATTTAGGATAATTACCGCAACCAATGAATTTTCCATAGCGACCATGCTTGATTTTTAGTTGGCCACCGCAGTCAGGACAAGTCTTGCCCTCTACTAATTCTGCATCATGAGAAGCTTCTTCCGGCTGCTCTTCCATTGCTCGCGTATAAGAACAATCAGGATAACCGGTACAGCCAATAAATCGATCACGTTTACCTAAACGAATTGAAAGCGGCTTACCGCATTCTGGGCATTTTTCATTTAGCAATTCTTGCGTCACATCTTTACGTTTTACAGTTTCCTGAATATTGTCTACCTGGCCTTTGAACGGGTCCCAGAATTGTTCTAATAATGGTATCCACTCTTTTTCACCACGCGCAACATCATCAAGTTCATCTTCCAATTGCGCTGTAAAACCATAATCAACGTATTGAGTAAAATACTGAGTAAGAAACTTATTAACTATACGACCTATATCAGTCGGTTTAAAACGCTTGTTATCTTGCACGACATATTCACGCGTCTGCAGTGTAGAAACAATGGCTGCATAAGTAGAGGGCCTTCCTATGCCATGCTCTTCCAATACTTTAATTAAACTTGCTTCAGAATAACGTGGTGGTGGCTCAGTGAAATGTTGGTTGCAAGCAATGTCATTCAAGATAACAACATCACCTTCTTCCAAATGTGGAAGTAAATGTTCCTCGCCTAATTCTTCTGCTTTAGTATCATCTAAACCTTCTTGATACACGCGCATAAAACCCGGATCAAGCACCGCAGATCCCGTTGATCTAAACTGATTATCTTTACCTGCTGCCATATCAATTGTCAGCGTATCAATGGTTGCTGAAATCATTTGTGATGCAACCGTACGCTTCCAAATCAAATCATAAAGTTTAAATTGTTCAGGCGATAAAAATGATCTGATTGCATCAGGCACGCGCATAACAGATGTTGGACGTATTGCTTCATGCGCTTCTTGAGCGTTTTTAGATTTGGTTTTATAAACTCGCGCTTCTTCAGGTACGTTATCTTTTCCATAACGTTCGCCGATTAATTCGCGAATTTCATTAACTGCATCTTGTGCAAGATTGACAGAGTCAGTACGCATATAACTAATAAGACCCATAGAACCTGAGTCCAATTCAATTCCTTCATAAAGCTGTTGTGCAATACGCATAGTACGTTGAACAGCAAAACCTAATTTTCGTGCGGCTTCTTGTTGCAATGTTGACGTAATAAATGGAGCAGCAGGATTACGTTTACGTTGTTTCTTTTCTACTTTAACTACTTTCAGTTTGCCTTTTGCTTCTTTTATTAACTTTGCTTTTGCTGCTTCTGATTGATCTTGCGTAGTTAAAGAAAATTGCTCTAACTTCACACCTTCATATATTGTGAGCTTAGCCGTAAATGCTTTCTTTTCTGCTTCAACTGCCGCTTCTAAATCCCAATATTCTTGCGAAACAAATTTTTCGATTTCTTCTTCGCGCTCTACAATCATACGCAATGCAGGACTTTGTACACGTCCGGCTGAAAGACCATAGCGAATTTTTTTCCACAATAATGGCGATAAATTAAAACCGACTAAATAGTCAAGCGCACGTCTTGCTTGTTGTGCATTAACAAGATCCATAGAAATTTCACGCGGATGCTGCACAGCCGACTGAATAGCGCCTTTAGTGATTTCATGAAACACAATTCTATGCACTGGCTTTTTACCCAATGCTTTTTTATCTTTGAGAATAGTATAGATATGCCATGATATGGCTTCACCTTCGCGATCAGGGTCAGTTGCAAGATAAAGTGCATCTGCTTTTTTCATCGCGCTAATAATAGTAGCAACATGCTTCTCATTTTTCTCAATGAGTTCATACTTCATCTTAAAGTCATGCTGCGGATCGACCGCGCCTTCTTTAGGCAATAAGTCACGAACGTGTCCGTACGACGCGACAACATTAAACTCAGCACCAAGATATTTCTTAATTGTCTTCGCCTTCGCGGGCGATTCAACAATGACAAGATTATTAGTCATGCAAATAAAGCTTCCTTAGAAATTACCTATTTAGAGAATATAGCTTAAAAATTGTGATAGAGGATTAATGTAAGACATCAAAAGCATCCGACAGAATCATATCCTGCAAGAGAGAAAGTGCTGATTTTTTATCAGGTTGGTTGAATAATGCGATTAAAACCACCCATTTAATCCGACCCAAATCAATTTCCCTATGATCTAAAGCCATTAACCTATCAATTACAATCTCACGAGTCATAGGATCTAATATGCTAAGCTGTTCAAGATACAGAAGAAACCCTCTTCCTTCGACACCCAGACGCTCACATTCTTCTGGTGCATAATGACGAACAGCATGAGAGGTAAACTGAGGCCCTGCTTGTACCGTTTCCTGGACTCGATTCAGTCCATCCAGCCAATCCAGTGCTCTGCCTATTTCATTACGACTAAAGCCAGCTTGTTCTAATTCGCTTACAATCGTGTCTTGGTCTGCGTTCAAAGCAACGCTGCCATCCATATAATTTTCAAATAGATACATTAAAACTTCAAACATATTATCTCT
This sequence comes from Gammaproteobacteria bacterium, assembly GCA_027356065.1. Lineage (GTDB taxonomy): Bacteria > Pseudomonadota > Gammaproteobacteria > DSM-16500 > DSM-16500 > Aquicella. The sequence goes on along the minus strand of DAIEGU010000068.1, from coordinate 1,193 downwards.
GATTCACCTTGGTAGTTCGTGTATGCGAATATATCCCCCAGCTACTGACTGGATAAGACCATATAATTCTAAGGTTAAAAGAATGGAGGAAACCTCTGTCACAGTCAATCCGCTGCGCAATATTATCATATCTATGGCCGTGATTTCATACCCAATTTGATCAAAAACTTGCGAACAGTCGGGGCTTAGCACCGGCGTGCTCTCCTTTGACTGATCTAAAACCCGAGCAGGCTTAGCTTTATAGTTAGGGAACTCTTCAAGAACATCAGCTACTGTTTCCACCAGCTTTGCGCCCTGACGTATCAAGTAATGACATCCTCGCGCAAGAGATTGATGAATAGAGCCAGGCACGGCAAAGACCTCACGGTCATATTCTATCGCATGTCTTGCTGTTATCAGCGATCCGCTTTTAAGTGCAGACTCCACGACTAAAACACCTAATGATAAGCCTGCGATAATGCGATTTCGACGCGGGAAATTCATTGCTTGCGGCGATACCGGTAATGGAAACTCTGATATCACTGTCCCATTTTGGGCAAGTATGCGATCAACCAATGATTTGTGGCTTTTTGGATAAATATGATTGAGGCCCGTTCCTGCAATACCCAGTGTAATGCCGTTTGCCTGAAGCGCCCCTTTATGAGCAGCACCATCTATTCCCAGTGCCAATCCGCTGGTAACCACCAACCCTGCTTCAACAAATGCTTTTGCAAAATTTTCTGCATTTAGTAATCCGTAAGGTGTCGCATTCCGCGAACCTACAATGGCTAATTGCGCGTCAGCAAGCGCGCTTTTATTTCCTTGTACATATAACAATAATGGCGGATCGCTTATTTCTTTTAAACGCGCAGGATAATCTACATCATCGAAAGCAATTAAATGATGATGAGAAGTTTCAGCCCACCGCAATGCTTTTTCTACTTCTTTCCAATTGGGTTGCTTTAGCAAAGTGATATTCTGCTGGGAAATACCAACGGCTTGAAGTGCATCAGTTGATGCATTCAACAATTCAAAAGGCGTAGAAAAATAATTGAGCCAATGTAAAATTTTTCGCGGGCCTATGCTAGGTAAATGTATGGCTGCAAGCCAGTAAGGTAGTTGTTTGTTCATGGGGTTCCTAAATAACAAAATAATCCTGTTGCTACTCACCCCCACCCTGGCCCTCCCCCGCAAGACGTTGTTGCATAATTCAA
>DAIEGU010000031.1 GCA_027356065.1 Gammaproteobacteria bacterium | reverse complement strand
GGATTCAATGTGAAAGGCTTGCAAGTAGGGACGACAGATGCGAATCACCATACGGATGTCTTTGAGCAAGATGAAGCAGGGCAATTTGTATCGCACGTGACAGCCGAGTTAACGCGTACAGAAACGCGTGAATTAAATGGCTTATCGCAATTGACCGAATTGAAAAATTCGCGTGGTAAAATTTGGCAATACACGTATGCACCAACTAATAATGTTTCAAAAACTACATTCCCATCTGGACGGCAAGTTGTTCGTACGTGGGATGAAAAGAAAAATTTAGCGAGCGTACAAGAACCCTCTGGCAGTACCGTTCGATATAACAATGATGTACACGGCAATATTGCAGAACGTTATTTACCATTGGGGCAAGTCACGCAAATTAAAAATCATCACACCGGCGCGCCAGTTTCCGTATTAAATCCGGACAAGACAACACAATCATGGAAGCGGGATTATTTTGGTAATGTTGAGGAGCATATCAATGTAGGTGAAAAGAAAATTGTTTCTGAAATGGACTTTAATAAACGAGTGAAGCGTCAATATTCTATTGGCGGCCCCGTCAATCGGCAAACGATGCATGTGACTCGCAACCTTGAGCATGCAACCAAAGGTGATTGGTTTCACTATCAAACACACTTTAATCCCGTCCCTGCCATGGACAAGGAATTTAAATATAGTTATGGCCAGTTGGAAGAAGAAATTGATCGTGGATTAGGAACACAAACGCTTCATACCAATGACAGCGAAGGCAGGCGACAAAAAACCGAAATTAGAAAAAACAACGAGACAATCCATTCCATTGAAACAGGTTATGATGAGTTAGGCCGTGATGCAGTATTGGTTGATACGCGTCAATCGTCTTATCCCGGTTATAACATAGTCACGTTACAGACTGGTTTTGATGCAGCGGGAAATCGGAAACATATACATACTGAATTATCGATCCCCTGTATGAATGCAACATGTAATTATCATTATCAAACATCATTTGATGAATGGCATGACCATAATGCAGAAAACAAAGTGACAGTTGAAAATGGTGTGTTAAATCCGCATCAACAAAAAATTGCAATTGCGCCAGGTCGCGGTATGCAATTTGAATATTTAGAAGGCATGCGTTCATTAGAAAAAAGTATTACGCCAGATGGTAAGACGGTCACCGCGCAAATTGAATATAATGATGATGCGCAATTGAGATTGACTGGAGCAAGCACAGGTTTTTTAACAGAACGAAATTACCATCAAGATGGATGGTTAAACAATTATAAAGAACAATTTGAAGGCCATAATACTGAACGCAATTTAGAAGTGAATGCAAACGGTTGGCAAACAAAGGAAACATTGACTGATAACAAATATCAAGTTAATCGAACAGTCAATACTACTTCCATGAGTGAAATGGGTCTACCACTTACTCAGGAAGTGGTGACTAATCAGAAAGGTCAAACCATTGAAGACCATTATCGTTTTGCTTATGTGGGCCATGAGGCAACAACCATAGAGGCCATGTTTGCTAAACGGACAGCGAACAATCAAACCACACCAGAAATAATGGAAAATTATTTTTTTGATCCGAATGATACAGTCAATGCCAAGACCAATGCGGAAGATGAATTAAAGCAAGGCGTGGGTTATGTACCGAATATTTATTTTGAGACCACATCCGATGGAGAAGTGCTAAGTAAGCAATATGTTCCCACATCAAAGAACATGCCTGAAATGCACATTGAGAAATCCTATCAATTTTTGCATAACCAGCAGGGACAAGTGTTAGGTGGATATGAAACGGAATATGCTGGTGTTCGTATGATCGCAGCGAGTTGCGATAATCATGCCGCTTATTTTCATGCTGATCGTTCAAAGGATGCTGAAAATATAGCATCATCACGGCTTATGAATCAGATCACGTTGCAAGAGCCTGTTATCTCTGTTGCAAAATATCATGACACGGATGAGACAACACCTACACCCACCAATCCACTGCTTCCACAGGCAGATGTGTCATTGCAAACAGGATTGCGTGAATACGAAGTGAACCATGGTGAATCCATTCTATCGATTGCTGAACATTTGTATGGTGATAGTGAAGCAGCCGTCGTCATTGCACTGATGAATGGTTTGTTACCGATGGAGCAGATAAAGCCAGGACAGAAATTAAAATTACCTCCTTTTATTCCATCATTAAATCACACTGGTGTGGCAAAGCCATATCAGCAATTTATGAATATCATCATGGGCAGTCTTTCGCCGCATTTGGTTACGCCATTACCGCCTCAGCCAAAAAAGTCTCGTCATCATTCAGAGTGGGGAGATGTAGCAAAAATTATTGCAGTAGCGATAGTTCTTGTTGTTGCACCTGAATTAGCTGGTCTTGCATTAGAAGCAGCGGGTGTGACAGCAGGGTTATTTACAAGTGCAGTGGCAACGGGTGTGACAGCAGCAATCGGCGATGCGGCTGTACAAGGTGTTGCAATCGGATTGGGTGCACAAGAGAAATTTTCGACAGCAGAAATGTTAGAAACAGGTGTGACAGGAGGAGTGGGTGTTGTTGCTCCGGGGACTGCTACATGGACTGCAACAGCGGAAACTGCATTGACTATCGGATCTGCTGCGGTTGCAACGCAATTAGTTGAAATGGCTGCAGGTATACGCGATAAATTTGATGCACGTGCTGTCGCATTACAAGTATCAGCAGCATTAGTAGGTTCTCAAATCAGTAAAGAGATACATGCTGAATTAGGTGAATCAACTCAGACTACAGTTGTTGATAGTGTAGCGAACAGTGCAGCATCATCATTGTTAGGTCATGGAATTACCGGTGTACCAATTGAATTACAATCAATTGCGGCGAATGCAATTGGTTCCACTGCCAGTGCACAAATCCAACATGATTTGTATATGAGGCACCTGTCAGAAAAAACATCTTCAGATCCGCATAAACCTTCTTCATCACAAACATCACTCGCTCCTCAAGCATCATCGAGCCAGGATGTTGCTGAGGCGGAATTGGTGGCTAATTATCAATTATCTGATGCAAAACTTCCGCTTAATAACAAAAAATACGGTGAAGTAAGCTATGAATTAAGTGAAATGAATTCACGACGAAACCAGTTGCCTCAAGGGTATAACAAGATACATGATTCAACTGATCTTGGATTGAGAGCAGCTTCAGGTTTTTTCGGAAATACATTGGCTGGCAATGTTATTGAGACAGCGAGAGATGTTAGAGAAAATATGCGTAGTATTGCATATGGTGATGCTGCAACCAGGAGACAAGCAGGAATTAACATAGCAAAAGAAGTTGCGATAGGAGTTGGAGCAGCGGCAACGGCTGGTATAGTTGTGGGGATTGCCACTGGGTTCGCTCCTTCTGTTTCAAGATTAGGAATATTTGGGGTGAGAGGAAGCAATACAGCAGAGAGTATGATGCAAGCTGCAACTAAGCATCCATTATCAGGGCTCTCTCCTGAAAATGTTGTACGATTAGCGGATGAAATAGGCTTAGCTACGCCCAAAGATCAGTTAATATTATGGTCTGGTTTAGGTCGAAACGGTGAAGGTATAGGATTATCCCAAGAATATGCACAACTTAATGGCGGTGTTACCTTGGAAATGACATCTGGCGGGAAATGGTTAAATGAAATGGACTTGTTTGGTTCTAATTCACCATTTACTTTCAAGGAGTCCGCACAAATATGGGAAGGGGTTTCTACTAAAATGATTCAGCAAGCAAGTGGACAAGTAAGGTCACTCATTGGACAAGTTCGTCCTTCAAGTATTTATAGAGTTGAGCAATCTGAAATTCTTATGAATAGTAAACTTGCTGGTTTAGATGAATCATATTTAAAGCCACGGTTTGTATTTGGAAGAAATTAGAGGAAAAGAATTATGTTTAAATGGCTAAATAAACAAGGTGTTGAATCAGATAGAGGATTTATCGTTCAGGCTATATCCAGATTTGTAATTGAATATAGACAACAATCAAAAAAAATATCTGTTCATGTTGAAATGAACAACGTAACTGATGGTGAGGTTAGCATTATCGTTCACAAATCTTCTTTTATGTGCTGGGATGATGGTTCACATATTGCAGAAAACGAGCAGGTACAAATAATTAAGAACTTTAAAGATGCCATGAATTTTCAAGACATAGATGTAATTATAGAAAATTAATATGCAAATATTAAGGTTGGAATGTGAAATGCATTTATGACATTGATGTATCTTTTACTCTACAAGTAGACTTATTGTGGATTAGGTTCGAATAACAAACGTTACGCTAGTGTTGTACAAATCATTCAAGAAAAACTTGTATCTGTGAAATTACAATAACGTAAACAAATAGATATGTAAATAAAGAGGATATTTAGGTGTTGAAAACAAATGAACAAAGCACAAATTTTGTAGATTTAAATAAGGGATTAGTTGCTCTAACCGTTAGTCCAGTAACTAGACTTTGTGCTAGAGCAATTGATATGTTTATTTTCTCTTTTTTTTGTGCATTTATCACAGTAATTTTTTTTCCAAGCTATATTAATGTAGTAGGTTCATTGGATGAAGAATCGATAATTTTTTATTTAAGCGTCATGGTTATTTGGATTTTTGTTGAATCATTATTAATTTCAAAATTAGGTACAACACTTGGAAAGTGGTTGTTTGGTATGAGAATAAAAAGTGTTAGAGGTGATCAATTGAAATACATGCAAGCTTTAAAACGTAGTGTAGCTGTGTGGTTTAATGGAATTGGAATGGGTGTTTTTACATTGATCACAATGGTGGTTTCATTTAATTACTTAGTAAATGAAGGTGCAACATCCTGGGATAAAGATGGAAACTTGATTCTTGTTCAAGATGAAATTAGACTTTATCGTCGTGTCCTTCAAGTAATATTTTGTTTTTTTATAATTATTGCTATTGCTTGGAATTTTCGACAAGTGATAATTGATAAAATAAAAGAAACTCCAATTATGTCTCATTATTTAATTAAATAATGTGGTCTATTAAAAAATAAAAATTACATCGCTATTTTTCCGATAAAATTCTATTGTTTTTTTAAACCAAGCACTTTAGTCATTGAAGTGAAATGGAAAGCATGCTTGTGTTCATCAGGACTTTTTAATAATGACAGTATCAATAAAAAATTTATTAAAAAATGAAGGAAACAAGCATGAAATTAAAAAAATTGAGTGGTGTTGTTATTGCGTTTGTCACATTAACAAGTGCGTCTTATGCCGCAACGCCAGGTGCTTATTGGGGTGCTGGAGTAGGTTATAGCAAATTAGATAATTTCTCAGATGCAACAGCAACTACCAATGGTGGTGTCGGCGGTATGTTGCTTGCAGGATACAATTTCAATAAGTTCTTTGGTCTTGAAGCAGGCTATCGTATGAATGCTAAAACCACTTATAAATTTGATGAAAATAACGATTCTACTTTTAGCTATAACTCAAATGCTTTCACATTGGCGGCGAAAGGTTATTTACCATTAGATAATAGTCCATTTGATCTTTATGGATTAGTGGGTGTGGCACGAGTACATGGAGAAGGTGGTATTGAATTACCAAATGGACAGGCTATATCACCAACTGATGCTATTCTTGCACTTGCTGGTGTTGGTATAAATTATCAATTGAATTCAAAGATTACATTTGGTCTCGAATATTCACGTACGGGAAGTAAGAATGGCTCAGGTGATCACATTGGTATTCCTGCATCTAATTTAACTGCTTTAACCATGAATTATCATCTTGGTTAAAAATATTATAGTCATATAAATACAAAAACAAATTTAAACAGTCTAAGGAAATTAAATGAAACAAAAATTAATATTTTCAACGCTAATATTAGCAGGCAGTTTGACATTGGTAGGGTGTGCATCAAATGCTGATATTAATCAAATGACCAGCGCTAATAAGCCAGTGGAGCAAGTTCGAAATCACAATTTGGTCAATAATATTGCTGTCGAGCAGGTGATAGGTGGTAAAGAAACGAACCCATTGTGGACTTCGCAAATTAATAATACCAATTTTAAAGAAGCATTAATTAGATCGTTAAAAATCGCTAATCTTTATCAAGATGTTTCAGGGGCTAAATATAAATTAGATGCTAATTTAATTAAGTTAGGGCAACCATTATTTGGATTTAATTTAACGGTGGACTGCCAAGTGCATTATAGTTTGTTAGACGTTCAATCGAATAGAAAGATTTTCGATAAAGACATTACAACGTCCTATACGGCAAAATTAAATGATTCACTATACGCACCTGCTCGCTTGAAAATAGCCAATGAAGGCGCAGCAAGAAAAAATATTCAAGAATTTATAAAGGAAATTTATCAGTTGCCGCGTAGATAAGCTTACTATAAATAAAGGTTCGATCATTTATAATACTCAAATCAGATCTGACAGTTTCGATTTATCAAGCGTGACTGTCAGATCAAGTTTAATTTAAAAAATTTTACCTTCATGAATTTCAAAATTCATTTATGCAACCTACAACAACGCCACAAATATGCGTACTGTCATCAATTTGTGTAATAGGATATTGCGGATTTAATGGTTTTAAATATCGTACTCCACCATCCACAACATATTGCTTGAAAGTCGCTTCTTTAGAATGCGGTAAAACCGCAATGACAAAATTTCCGTGCACTGCATTTTTTTCAGGATCAACGATTAGAAAGTCGCCTTTATGGAAACTTCTCACATTACCCAATGGGGAGGTCATCGCATCGCCTTTGATACGAAGTGCATACCAATGCGATTTATCGGTGCAAAAATTGGGTAAATACTCTTCTAACTCATTTGCTGCTATTTTCGTATTCATAAATTCTGAAACTTGTTCCCAGGAAAGAACAGGAATTGGTCTCTGAGTGGGTACCGATTTTTCTTTTTTCGTCACTATTTTTTGGCTGTTTTGTTTTGATTCGATGGGTGTCCCAAATTGTAGCCATGCAGGATCGGCTTTTAAAATAGCAGCCAATTTTTGAAATTGTAACAAAGGCGGAACGCGTCTGCCTGAAAGATAATGAGTAATAGCTCCGCGTGTGATGCCCATTTTACGGGCCAACTCTTCTTGCGTCATATCTAATTTTTTCATACGTGATTTAACACGACTGCTCCAGCTACTCATTTTATTTTCTCGGCTAATCAAATTACCTGGTCGCGATGTTACCAATTGTATCGTCTTAAAACAATATAACAAAATGTATCTCTATATATTGACATCAATGATACAAATAGTATCATCGCTGCCTCGATAACTAAAGGAGTGATTATGCGGGAATATGCAAAAGTATCGCCTCAATTTTGGATCAGTGAACAAGGGCGAAAAATAAAGAAGCTAGGTTTAGAAGCACAGTTTTTAGCGCTTTATTTAATAACAAATCCTCATGCAACAATGACCGGTGTTTATTACTTACCAATCGCATTGATTGCGCACGAAACAGCATTGTCATTTGATAAAACGTCCGCTGTGCTGAAACAGCTCTGCGATATTCAATTTTGTTGCTATGACGAAACAGCAGAATACGTATGGGTATGTGACATGGCAGCAGACCAGATTTGCAAACAATTAAAACTAACAGATAACCGTGTGAAATCTATTAACGAAACTTATTCTGGATTGCCAAATTTATCTTTTTTAAAACAGTATTACAAAAAATATCAATCGGCTTTTTTTCTAAAAGAAAAAAAATTATTCGAAGAGGCTTCTGAGCACCTTGAAAGCCAGGAACAGGAACAGTACCAGGAGCAAGAACAGGATCAGGGCCAGGACCAGGACCAGAAACAAGATCAGGAATTAAGTATCTCGGGCAAGCCCGACATCGTTCCGTTAAAAGATTTTTCTTTTGAAAAAAATAAAAAACAACAAGCATTACTTAAATCTCAAGCACTCGAAGTTTTGGATTTTCTGAATCAAAAAACAGGCAGGGCATATCGTCCTGCTGATAGCAATCTCAAATTAATCATGGCGCGGCTAAAGACCGGTGCGACGGTCATGGATTGTCGGCAAATCATTGCCAAGAAAACTCGCGAATGGAAAGGCAATCCGATGATGTCGGAATATCTTCGTCCT
>DAIEGU010000058.1 GCA_027356065.1 Gammaproteobacteria bacterium | reverse complement strand
ATCATGGAGAAAGCGAAAGAACATCATTTAAGCGCTGAAGATATTTATCGCCTACTAATGGAATCAGGTGAAGAAATTGGATTGGCAACGGTCTATCGTGTGTTAACACAATTTGAAGAAGCGGGGCTCATTGTGCGGCATAATTTTGAAGGCGGCCAATCTGTTTTTGAATTAGATAGTGGTGCGCATCATGATCATCTCGTGTGTGTAAAATGCAATCGAGTAGAAGAGTTTGTTGATGACATTATTGAAAATCGTCAACAAGAAATTGCAAAGCAAGCAGGATACACAATTACGGACCATAGCTTGAATATTTATGGCATTTGCGCAGATTGTCAGAAGAAAGCTAGCTAGGTCAATGTCGCAACACTAATACTAACTAGAGATTGTCGTAAAACTCAAATGTCATCCTGAATGAGCCGTTTTTTGGCTTGTGAAGGATCGGGAGCTAATGGAAAGATCCTTCACAGATTAAAAAACAATCTGTTCAGGATGACGGGTTTTAATTTCGCGACACCATCTAGCTAACCACCAATTCTCTCGCATGCGCTAGCGTTTTTTCGGTGATTTTTTCACCACCAAGCATGCGAGCAATTTCTTTTGTTTTCTCATCGGTCGTTAAAAGACGTAAACGCGTATGTGTACTTTTCTCAATAAAATATTTTTCAACTAATAAATGATGATGGCCGCATGCTGCAACTTGTGGTTGATGAGTAACACAAAATACTTGGTAAGCATCGCCTAATTTTCGCAGTAATTTACCGATTTTTTCTGCTGTTGCACCGCTTAATCCAGTATCTACTTCGTCGAACACTAATGTTGGAATAGTTGTGCGATTTGCTAATGCTAAGTGTGCAGCTAAACTTAAACGTGATAATTCTCCACCTGAAATGACTTTTGCGAGAGGTTGTAATGTTTGATCAGGATTGGTTTTAATGAGGAAAATTATTTTTTCATTACCATGTGCTGACATAGAAATTGAATCTGCTTCAAGATGAATAGCAAAATGTCCGTGCGGTAATGATAACGAACGAATGGTCGCAGTAATTTCTTTTTCAAATTTTTCTGCGGATGTTTTTCGACATGCAGATAATTTTTCTGCTGAGGCATGATATTTTTGCGCAATAGTTTTTTGTGCTAATTCCAGCTTCATCAAACCTTCATCACTTGAATTTAAGGCAGCTAATTCAGCTTCCAAATGTGTTTTAAACTTCGCAAGTTCTTGCGGTGCTATTTTATGTTTACGTGAAAGATTAAAAATCAGGCTTACGCGTTCTTCTATTGTTTGTAGTTTTTCTGGATCCAGTTCAGCATCATCAAGATAATTTTGCAATTCAGATGAGAGATCATTTAATTGTATGTTGATTGAGTCGAGCGTTGCAGCCCATTGACGAGCTTTAGGTTCCATCGGCTGAATGGTTTCTATTGTTTTATGCATATCATTGATTGCAGAAATAGTGTCATTGTCATCATCACTAATACGTTGTAATACATGTTGGATGTTACGCATTAATTCTTCAGCATGCGTTAAGCGATGATGCTCAACTTCAAGCGCTTCCCATTCACCTTCTTTGAGATTAATGGCTTGTAATTCTTCTAATTGAAAATTCAAATAGTCGCTGCGTTCTCTGCGTTCTAAGGTTTTTTCTTTCAATGTTTTAATTTCGAAGTCAATTGCTTTCCATTCTTCTGCGAATTTTTTTACTTCGAAAGTTAATGCTAAATGATCACCATAGCGATCAAGCATGTCTCGTTGTGTATCGGCTTGTAAGAGAACTTGTTGTTCATGCTGAGAATGCAAGTGAAATAATAACTCACCTAATTCCTTGACCAAGTGCACTGTAGAGGGTGAGCCATTCACATAACATCGCGAACGTCCGTCACTGGTAATAATGCGGCGAATAATACATTCGGGGGTGTCTTGATAAAGATCTAATTCTTGTAAACGGGTAATGACTTTACTGAAATGAGTGATATCAAAACACAAGCTAATTTCTGCTTTTTCTTTGCCTGGACGAATCACATTGTGTGATGCACGGCCACCTAGCGCGAGTTCTATCGCTTCAATAAAGACAGACTTACCTGCACCGGTTTCACCCGTTATCATGGTGCAAGCACCTTTTAATTGCAGATGTAATTCTTCAATTGTTGCGAGATCTCGAATGTGGATTTGTGTCAGCATAGAATTATTCCGAGTATTGTAATTTATGTCCCCAGTGAAGTTTGCTGCGCAATGTTTCGTAATAGTCATAATCCAGAGGATGTATCAATTTCAGCTGCTCTACTTTTTTGCTGATAGTGATATGACTTCCGGGCGGCGTATTAAGGAATGCTTGACCATCACATGTCAAGCGCGGTGTAGCTGTATTATTAGGCGTGATAACAATACTCACTTGTCTCGTCCCTTCTATTACAATGGGACGCATGGTGAGTGTGTGTGGAAACATAGGGACGATGACGATAGCATCCAGTTGGGGGTGCAAAATGGGGCCGCCACCTGAAAGTGCATAAGCCGTTGAGCCGGTTGGTGTTGCAATGATGACGCCATCTGAATGTTGGCTACAAAGGAATTGTCTATCTATATAAATCTCAAATTCATACATATGCGGGACACAATCAGGAATAAGCGCCACCTCATTTAACGCATCACTCTGGCCAATAATCTCGCCATGATGCTCGACTGTTGCAGTTAGTAAAAATCGTCTTTCTAAAATGTAATCACCTTCGAGAATGGATTTAATTTTCTCTAATTCGGTAGGGTGGATATCCGTTAAGAAGCCTAATCGTCCGCGATTTACTCCGAGCACGGGAACTTGGTCTTTAATGACCGCATGTGCTGCTTTTAATAAACTGCCGTCACCGCCAATCACAATAACTAGATGACAGCGTTTGCTAAGTTCTTCTTTAGGAACAGTCTCCAATGAGTTATCGTCAAGCAATGCGGTAGCGGTTTCTTCTTCGATCAATACCGTCTGATTTAAGCTGATTAGATAATCTATAAGCGCTTTTAATGCTTCTATTACGCCAGGGTTTTTGACTCGTCCCATTATTCCTATTGTCTTGAATGACAATGTCATTACACATCCTCTAGATTAATTACATGCCTATGATATAACTGATTCAACCTACCTTGAATATTACTATTTTGTCCATATATACCTTCTTAATGAATATAGTAAGAAAAATGACCCAGAAAAGGAGCGTGTATTTATGTCAAAAGAACGGCCGGACAAAGATTCCGACAACGATAACAAGCCGACTGAGTTGCTAACTCACCCTTCTTATGAAGAATTGATGCAGAAGCTCGATGAGGCTGAACAGCAAGCTAATCAGCATTGGGAGCGTATTTTACGCATGCAGGCGGACAATGAAAACATGCTTCGTCGTGCTGAGCGTGATGTCGCAAGTGCGCATAAGTATGCATTGGAAAAATTTATTGCTGAGCTATTACCTATTGTTGATAGTTTGGAATTATGCATTGTTAATGCGACACCTGAAATGAAAGCAAATTCGAAATCAATTATTGAAGGCGTCGAGTTAACATTAAAAATGTTTTATTCAGCTCTCGAAAAATTTGGTATCAAGCAAGTTAATCCTTTGAATGAACCATTTGATTCTGAATTCCAACAAGCCATTTCTATGCAAGAAGATAAAACTGTACCGTCAGGCACGGTCATTTCAGTCTTGCAAAAAGGTTATACGTTAAATAATCGTTTAATAAGACCAGCGCTTGTTATTGTTTCAAAAGATAAATAAGGCTTTTTGCTATTGAAAAAGCGAACAACCACCCTTATGTGTATTAAATAAGTAATGGAGAAGCGGAGAGAATTATGGCAACAACTAATAAAATCATAGGCATAGACTTAGGTACAACTAACTCCTGTGTCGCTGTAATGGAAGGCGATAAGGTTAAAGTAATTGAAAATGCCGAAGGTGCACGTACGACGCCTTCTTTTGTCGCCTATCTTGAAAATGGCGAAATTCGAGTTGGACAGCCTGCTAAACACCAAGCTGTTACCAATCCAAAGAATACTATATATGCAGTTAAACGCTTAATTGGTCGTCGTTTTGATGATCCAATGGTGCGTAAAATGCAAGAAACCGTTCCTTATAAAATTCTCAAAGCAGAAAATGGCGATGCGTGGGTAGATGTGTTGGGTAATAAAGATTTGGCGCCGCAACAAGTTTCCGCTGAAATTTTAAGAAAGATGAAAAAGACGGCTGAAGATTATCTTGGCCACGAAGTGACAGAAGCGGTGATTACGGTTCCTGCTTACTTTAACGACTCTCAACGTCAAGCGACTAAAGATGCAGGTAAAATTGCGGGTCTTGAAGTAAAACGTATTATCAACGAGCCAACCGCTGCAGCACTTGCATTTGGCATGGATAAAAAACCAGGCAATCGCAAAATTGCTGTTTATGATCTTGGCGGCGGTACATTCGATATCTCGATTATCGAAATTGCGGAAGTTGACGGCGAACATCAATTTGAAGTGTTATCTACCAATGGCGATACCTTTTTGGGTGGTGAAGATTTTGATCAGCGTTTGATTAATTATTTAGTTGATGAATTCAAGGCGACAAACACCGTTGATTTGCGTAATGATCCACTCGCATTGCAACGTCTTAAAGAAGCTGCAGAAAAAGCGAAAATTGAATTGTCTTCCACTCAACAAACAGAAGTTAATCTGCCATATATTACGGCAGATGCATCCGGTCCAAAGCACATGAATGTTAAAATTACCCGTGCAAAACTGGAATCATTAGTAGAAGATTTGGTTCAACGTACGATTGAACCATGCAAGATTGCACTCAAAGATGCAAACATGAGTATCGATAAGATTGATGATGTCATTCTTGTTGGTGGTCAAACACGTATGCCATTAGTACAAGAAACTGTTAAAAAATTCTTTGGCAAAGACCCACGTAAAGATGTTAATCCTGATGAAGCAGTTGCAATGGGTGCTGCTATTCAAGGTGCTGTATTGTCTGGCGCGATCAAAGACGTATTATTGTTAGACGTTACTCCGCTTTCATTAGGTATCGAAACAATGGGTGGTGTGATGACCAAGCTCATTGAGAAAAATACCACTATTCCAACACGTGCAACGCAAACATTTTCGACTGCAGCTGATAATCAAACAGCCGTCACTATTCATGTATTGCAAGGTGAGCGTGAAATGGCATCGGCAAATAAATCATTAGGTCGGTTTGATTTAACGGATATTCCACCTTCACCTCGTGGTATGCCGCAAATTGAAGTAACATTTGATATTGATGCAAATGGTATTTTGCATGTTTCTGCGAAAGATAAAGCAACTGGCAAAGCACAATCTATTAAGATCCAAGCTTCTTCTGGTTTAAGTGAAGCAGAAGTAGAAAAGATGATGAAAGATGCGGAAGCACACGCTGCTGAAGATAAAAAATTCCATGAGCTTGTGAATGTGCGTAATCAAGCGGATAACATGATTCATGCAGTTTCAAAAGCAATGAAGGACGCAGGCGATAAAGTTTCTGCAGATGAAAAGCAAGCCATTGAAAAAGCAATCGAAGCATTGAAAGAAGCAATGAAGTCAGATAATAAAGACACCATTGAAGCAAAGACAAAAGATTTAACGGATGCTTCTTCGAAAATGGCTGAACGTTTATATGCGCAAGGTCAACCACAAGATACAGGCGGTGCTCAAGCGGGTGGACAAGAGCAACAGCAAGGTCAACAAGAATCCCCGAAAGCGGACAATGTTGTCGATGCTGAATTTGAAGAAGTTAAAGACGATAACAAGCGTGAATCATAATCGTTTGCATCGTTCCCAAGGCCCGTATTTAAACATTACGAGCGTGGGACCCAGGGATAAATAAGGTTTCCTCACAATCGGTTTGATTGTGAGGATGTTTTTCATAGCTAGAAATAGTTGCAACGATTGCTCTATCTAGGTTGAAGTATGGCTGCTACCATGACTAAGCGTGACTATTACGAAATTTTAAGTATTCCGCGTAATGCAAGCGAAGATGAGATAAAAAAATCTTATCGTCGACTGGCGATGAAATATCATCCTGATCGCACGGGAAATAACAAAGATTTCGAAGAGAAATTTAAAGAAATAAAAGAAGCTTACGAAGTATTGTCCGATAATCGCAAACGTGCTGCTTACGATCAATTTGGTCATGCAGCGACAGAAGGCGGTTTTGGCGGTATGGGGGGTGGCGGCGCCGGAATGAATTTTGGCGATATCTTCGGTGATATCTTTGGCGACATTTTCGGTGGCAGGGGGGCAGGTCCCCAACGCGGCAGTGACTTATATTACAGTCTCGAAATTACATTAGAAGATGCTGTTTTCGGCAAGACAGCTGAAATTACTATCCCTGCGCTTATATCTTGTTCCGAGTGTAGTGGTAGTGGCGCACGTAAAGGTGCTTCTCCTATCACCTGTGCGGATTGCGGTGGTTATGGCCAAGTACGCATGCAGCATGGATTTTTTACTGTTCAGCAAACATGTCCTAGCTGTCATGGCAAAGGTAAAGTCATTCATGATCCTTGTTTAAATTGCCATGGTCGAGGTAAACGTAAGCAAAATAAAAAACTGTCTGTTAAAATTCCTGCGGGTGTTGACAGCGGTGATCGCATTCGCTTAAGCGGTGAAGGTGAAGCGGGTGATGCGGAAGGTTTATCAGGTGATTTATACATACAGATACAAGTACAACCTCATCAATTATTTGAGCGTGACGGTAAAAATTTATATTGCGAAGTACCTATTAGTTTTTCTATCGCTGCTATGGGTGGTGAATTAGAAGTACCAGCATTAAATGGCAGAGTGAAATTAAATATTCCATCTGAAACACAAACAGGTAAAGTGTTTCGTGTAAAAGGAATGGGTGTGCCCTCTGTGCGTGGTGGTGATCAAGGCGATTTGATGTGTAAAGTGCAAGTTGAAACGCCTATTAATTTAACCGCCAAACAAAAAGAATTGTTAAAACAGTTTGAAAAAACCATGTCGATAAATAACAAGCATAGTCCAAAATCTAATTCGTGGTTTACAAAAGTAAAAAAGTTTTTTGACGATATGAAGTTTTAATAAAGGATGATGTTTTTCTTTTTTGTACGATAGAGATGGATTTATTTGTCATTGCGAGCGACGCAGTCGCGTGGCAATCCAAACATTGAATGGATCGCCTGCCTGTGGAATTTATCCTGTACTTGTTACGGGGGGACAATGTAAAACGTAGAGAATCCAACTAGAAAAGGAAATACATTTGTGTAGGTCGAGTTCAGAGGTGATAGGAATGCAAAAAGTACCCATGACAGTAGCAGGTGCGGAAAAACTGCGTGAAGAATTAAATCGTTTAAAGCAAATAGAACGTCCAAGAGTTATTAACGCCATTGCAGAAGCACGTGCACACGGTGATTTGAAAGAAAATGCTGAATATCATGCTGCTCGCGAGCAGCAAAGCTTCATGGAAGGGCGAATTCTAGAAATTGAATCCAAGCTTTCATCAGCAAATATTATTGATATTTCACAGATGGAAAATACGGGTCGTGTCATTTTTGCTTCAACTGTCAAGTTACAAAGTGGTAATGAAAAAACGATTGAATACCAAATTGTTGGTGAAGATGAAGCTGATATTGCCAACAATAAAATTTCAGTGACGTCGCCTGTGGCTCGTGCACTGATTGGTAAATATGAAGGTGATAGTGTTGAAGTAAAAGCGCCGGAAGGCACGATTGTTTATGAGATTATTGAAGTAGCATATATTTAATGGCAACTAAAAACGGCAGCCGTAAATGGCTGAAAGAACATTTTAACGATCCTTATGTAAAGCAAGCGCAACAAGCTGGTTATCGGTCGCGTGCGGTTTATAAATTGCTGGAAATTCAAGATCGCGATCGATTGTTTAAGCCTGGTATGACTATTATAGATTTAGGTGCGGCGCCAGGTGGGTGGTCACAAGTCGTAGTAAAATCCGTAAAACCAACGGGGCGTGTGATTGCGTTAGACATTTTGCCTATGGAACCGATAGAAGGTGTTGAGTTTATCCAAGGTGATTTTTCTGACGAGACTGTGTTGCAAGCGTTATTAGCTAAGTTAGCAGAAAAAAATCCTGCGTTTTCTTCATCTGAAGCGGTGAAGTTAGCCAAAGTAGATTGGGTGATTTCTGATATGGCGCCTAATTTGAGTGGTTTTGATGGAATTGATATGCCACGTTCGCTTTATCTTTGTGAGTTGGCGCTGGAGTTTGCAGTGCAGATATTGAGGCCCGAAGGTGGTTTTTTGATTAAAGTGTTCCAAGGATCTGGATCAGAGGCTTTTTTAGCTACGGTGAAACAGCAATTTAAATCTGTTGCTATAAGAAAACCAAAAGCATCGAGGGGTAGATCTAAGGAAGTATATGTTTTGGCACGTGGGCTTAAGGCCAAATAAATTTTGTTCAATGTAAATTGAGTCAAAATAGATAAAACAAGGTGATTATTAAATTTTTTTAACCATAAACAAAGTGGTTTCTAGTTTCTGCATGGCAGATTAGGTATGATGAACTTATACTTCAAATAGAAACTCTTTTTTTGACTTTGCATAGAGGTCAACCAACGTGAATGATGCAATCAAGACAATACTGTTATGGATGGTCATTGGAATAATTCTGATCTCTGTTTTCAATAACTTTGGCCCCCGACGTGAGGCGGAAGAACGTATTAGTTATTCCACTCTCGTAAATGATATTAAACAGGGGAATGTTAAATCAGTAACAATTTCAGAACAGAATGTTAATGGGACTTATCAAAACAATAAGACATTCACGACTTATTTACCTATGCGACAGGATTCTGGTTTGTTGCAATCCCTGTTGGAAAAAGGGGTAGTCGTCAAAGGTAAGCAACCTGATCAGCCAGGCTTATTAGTCCATCTCATTAATTTATTGCCCTGGATTATCATTTTTGCTATTTGGATTTATGTCTTGCGACAACAAGCAGGTGTTGGCAAAGGCGGTGCATTTTCATTTGGCCGCAGCCGTGCACGCTTATTAAATTCCGATCAAGTCAAAATAACGTTTGCAGATGTGGCAGGTTGTGAAGAAGCAAAAGAAGAAGTTAAAGAATTAGTCGATTTCTTAAAAGATCCGGGTAAGTTTCAACGCTTGGGCGGTAAAATTCCACGCGGTGTTTTATTAGTAGGCCCGCCGGGCACGGGTAAAACCTTGCTTGCACGCGCTGTAGCAGGTGAAGCAAAAGTACCTTTCTTTACAATTTCTGGTTCAGACTTTGTGGAAATGTTTGTGGGTGTGGGTGCATCCCGTGTACGCGACATGTTTGAACAGGCCAAGAAACAAGCACCTTGTATTATTTTTATCGACGAAATTGATGCTGTTGGTCGTCATCGTGGCGCAGGTTTAGGCGGCGGTCATGATGAACGTGAACAAACACTCAATCAATTGTTAGTAGAAATGGATGGTTTCCAAGGTAATGAGGGTGTGATTGTGGTTGCGGCAACAAACAGACCTGATGTACTTGACCCTGCATTATTACGTCCTGGTAGATTTGATCGTCAAGTTGTAGTTGGGTTACCGGATGTAAAAGGTCGTGAACAAATTTTACGAGTACATAGTCGTAAAGTACCTGTCGCTGACGACGTTGATGTAGCAGTTATTGCACGTAGTACACCTGGTTTTTCCGGCGCAGACCTTGCGAATATTGTTAATGAAGCGGCCCTTTTTGCTGCGCGTGCGAATAAACGTTCAGTTGAAATGGAAGATTTTGAAAAAGCAAAAGATAAAGTCATCATGGGTGCTGAACGTCGATCCATGGTCATGTCGGATGAAGAAAAGAAACTCACTGCTTATCATGAAGCAGGCCATGCTATTGTTGGTTTGATTGTTCCGCAGCATGATCCGGTACATAAAGTTACTATCATCCCACGAGGCCGCGCATTAGGTGTCACGATGTTTTTACCTGAAGGTGATCGTTATAATTACACGCGTGAATATCTAGAAAGTAAAATTTCTAGCTTGTTTGGTGGACGAATTGCTGAAGAAATTATTTTTGGCATGAGTAAAGTAACAACGGGAGCATCAAACGATATTCAGAAAGCAACTGAAATTGCCCGCAATATGGTAACGAAGTGGGGCTTGTCTGAAAAAGTGGGACCATTGACTGTTAGTAGTGGAAACGATGAAGAAGTGTTTCTCGGTCATTCTATTACACGTCATAAAGAAGTATCTGAAGCCACCTCCAGTATTGTGGATGCTGAAGTACGTAATATCGTGGATAGAAACTATCAACGTGCAGTGGCTATTCTCAACGAAAACATTGAAAAATTACACTTGATGGCGCAAATACTTGTTAAGTACGAAACAATTGGCCAAGAGCAAATTGCAGATATTATGGCTGGCAGAGCGGTTCGTGAACCAGCTAGCTGGCGTAAAGATCAAGATGCAGCGGGAAAACAAGCCAAGAAAGATAAGGTCCCAGAAGATGAGGTTGTTGGTCCTAAAAATGAAGGGCCATTTAAAATAGACGAAAATGAAGGTACTGCATCTGCAAATGGCACAAGCACAAGTTCTAACTGAAATGAATCACCCAACGCATAAACCCAGACGCTATTTCGGTACCGATGGTATTCGAGGTCGCGTTGGTATTTGGCCAATTACACCAGAATTTGTTTTAAAATTAGGTTGGGCTGTAGGGAAAGTCTTGGCGCGTCAAGGTTGCGGTAAAGTTTTAATTGGCAAAGATACACGTATATCAGGATATATGTTTGAATCAGTGCTCGAATCTGGGTTGTCTGCAGCAGGAATCGATACGCATTTATTAGGCCCAATGCCAACGCCAGCGATTGCTTATTTGACTCGTACATTGCGTGCACAAGCAGGTATTGTGATTAGCGCATCGCATAATCCTTATTATGATAATGGGATCAAGTTTTTTTCTGCTCAAGGTACAAAACTTCCAGACGCAATGGAATTAGCAATTGAAGATCAATTAGAACAACCAATGACTACGGTTGATTCAAGAGAATTGGGTAAAGCAATTCGCGTTGTTGATGCTCCTGGTCGTTACATTGAATTTTGTAAAAGTACGGTTTCATCTGACATTATCTTGAATGGTTTAAAAATTGTTGTTGATTGTGCAAATGGTGCGAGTTATCACGTGGCGCCTAATGTTTTTCGTGAGTTAGGTGCAGAAGTCATTGAAATTGGCGTTGAACCCAATGGTCTTAATATTAATTTGGATTGCGGTGCTACCCATCCTGAGGTTTTACGCGAGCATGTTTTAGCTGAAAAAGCAGATATTGGTATCGCGTTAGATGGAGATGGTGATCGTGTTGTGATGGTTGATCATCTTGGCCGTGTATTGGATGGTGATGAGTTGCTCTATATCATCATCAAACATAAATCTCTACGCGGTGTGTTAAAAGGCGGTATTGTTGGTACCGTCATGACTAATTTGGGATTCGAACAAGCGATTAGGCATTTGGGTATAGATTTTGTCCGTGTTCCAGTAGGCGATAGATACATCATCAATGAATTAACTAAGCGCCAGTGGAGTTTGGGTGGTGAACCTTCGGGGCATATAGTCTGCATGGACATGACGACAACTGGCGATGGCATTATTACTGCATTGCAAGTTTTGGCGGCTATGCAACAAACGAATCAATCTCTCGCTAAAATACGTGAAGGACTAACCAAATATCCTCAAGTGTTACTCAATATTAAAGTGGCACAGGCTCCACAATCTTTAGAAAATCCTCGTATTACACAAGCTGTTTCTGAAGTAGAAAATGAATTAGGTAATAAAGGCCGTGTTTTGCTTAGACCTTCAGGTACAGAGCCTTTAATTCGTGTGATGGTTGAAGGTGAAAATGAAGCGCATGTGAAACAATTAGCAGAACAGCTGGCTTCTGTTGTACAACAAGAAATGAGTGAGTAGCTTTACTCAGTCATACCAGCCGTTTGCTTTATATTTTATTTAGTCATCGTACGGCAACATTAGAACTTAAAAGTAGATGACTTTTTTCCATCCTCTTGAACATCAGGCAGCAAGCGCTTACCAATAGCCAAAAAGTCAGCAGATTTATTCGGATGATTACTCTCATGGAAGTCCTTTAAGTCTTTCCGTAGTTCTGCAATATACAACTTCAAAAGAGAAATATATGAATTC
This sequence comes from Gammaproteobacteria bacterium, assembly GCA_027356065.1. GTDB lineage: Bacteria > Pseudomonadota > Gammaproteobacteria > DSM-16500 > DSM-16500 > Aquicella. Next base: position 14,041 of record DAIEGU010000058.1, on the reverse strand, counting down.
TTATTGAGGCTGGCATGTTCACGTTTATGTAGTTGTGATATGTTTTTCTCAGCTATATCAATGATCAGCTGTGCTGCTTTTTCTAAAATAAAATAAGGAGGCATATTCAAATCTTCATTATCAAGAGAATGGAATTCTTTATTAATTAAATCTCGCGCCTGATTACTTGATTCATTAATAAATTTTGTTAAATGATTATTAGCAATCATTTTCTCTGAAATTTTCTTACGCTTAAATAATGTATGATGATAAGTATCGGGACATGCATCTACGAAATCTTTTAATCTATGAATTCGATTCAATACAGTTTTCATAAATGGCTTGATATAGGTATCGTTTGTAGCTTTTACAAGCGCATATTTTTCTTTAATCTGTGCTGCATACCAAAAAGGATATTGTGTATATTCTTCTTCCATCCTACCTTTCAACGGCAATTCAGAAATTTGATTTAACAATGTTACCTGTTGATTTGCCAATTCTTTAATACGATTTGCATATTGATATATATCATTAAGATAAGTCTCTTTTTCTTCTTGGCGGATCTTGAGTGTATTAAGAAGTTTGACGGTTGCTGAATAAGTTACAATGGCTTCATGCAATAGCTCAGATTTTTTTACCGGCGCAAAAATAACAGGATATGAATGGCCGTCATTAAAACTAGTATTATCTATTTTGCATAATTTGATACTATTTTCGCCGCTCAATTTTTTCTTCAAGAATTCATATAGCTTAGAGTCAGGAGAAAATTGTATAGCAACACATTTTTGATTTATGCTATCAACACCTATTCTTACCCCTAACCGTTTATCTCCTACGAGATTAATTAATTCCTTTTGGTAGTCAAAAATGGAGCTATCATTAATAACTTTCATTTTTTTATATCTATTATCCAAACAAATGACCATTCTAAATTCTGGCCAAGCTTGTAATTCTTCTAATGGTCTATGATCAATAACGATTTCAGCACTTCTATAATCTAATATATGCTTTTTAACCTGAATGATTTCATCGTTACCTTTGCAATATAAACCACCATCTGGATAATCACTAACTTGTACTTCTTCTTCTACTCCGTATTGTGCATTTAGGCCGATAGGTACAGCACCTGTAGTGATATTGCATTTTTGATCTTCCATGGGATTAATGCATGACTCATCATCTAGGTAAGCAAATCTTGAATTAGTGTCTCCAAACACCACAGAAAGATGTTTTTTGCCAACGAGTAATTTTTTATAAACTTCTTCTGCTTCGTAAGGGAATGGATTAAAGTTACCCCAGACGTTATGTACCTCCATCTCCTCTTTCGTATTTTTATCGCGTAAGTGAATAGAACGTATTCTTTCAACTTGATCAAGTGAGGTGTTAACGCATTCAAATCTTTCTTTGTTATAGCAAGTGATAATACCAGAGCGTTCATCAGTAATTATTTCCCATTTAAGTCCTAATTTGGCTTTTAAAATAGGTAAAATAAATGACGGTGTAGTTTCTTGTAGACCAATCACATCAACATGATGTTTTTCTATGCCTTTTAAAAGGCCATCAATCATTTGACTATATCGGAACTTAGCTTCTAAATCTGTTTCCCATCCTGCTTGAGCATGAAACCCTGATCCAGATACGCCAGGGCCAAGTACATTTAAACTGATAATGTTAAGACCTGGAGCTTTTAAGAGTATGGGTAAGTGATCAGAAAAAACTTCTTTGTTGTGATCAGCTCTAGCCTCTGCCACGGTTGGAAATAAAGGATGTCTTCTTGGGTTTTTTGATATTTCTGCTTTAGTTGCTTTCTTTTTTACATCAGAGCCAACGATGTTGTCAGTTCGATAGTTATTAAATTTTATTGCTATAGGATAAAGATAATGAAAATTTTCTGAAAATAGTTTTTTTAATTTTTTATGTGGGTTCTCGTCATCACTTAAATATTTATTTTTACTTTTATGGAGAAATTTTATTAATCCAGTTTTATCACCATCCGCTAAGCCTAACACTCTTATTTCAGATTTTGCTTCTTGATTTACACCTACCGATTTAGTTGCACCTAAAAACGTTTCTTTATATTCATTATAGAAGTTAAGTTTCCATCTTTCATTTTTGATTTCTACATTTAATTCGCGAAATTTCTTTTGTCTTGCTTCATAAAACCTTGTATTTGCTTCCCTGATCAAATCTTTTAATTCAGCTATTAATGCTTCCTCATTCAAATCTTTTAATTTAGCTAATTTAGCTTCAAATACTTTCTTATCTAAATCTTTTAATTTAGTTTCAAATTCTTCCTTATCCAAATTTTTTAATTCATTTTTAAATTCCTGCATACTCAAAACTTTTAATCCAGCTTTTAACGCTTCGCTATTCAAGCCTTGTAATAGGGATCTAAATGCTTCTTTATCCAAATTTAGTTCAGCTTCTAATGCTTTTTGGGCCAAAGCTTTCAATTTAGTTTTTAATGCATTTTCATCCAAATTTTCTAATTCAGCTTCCAGCGCTTTCTTATTGTTATCCCATTTGTTTAATTCATTGTCTTCTAGCTTTGTAATTTCTTTTTGTAGATTATCGATTTGATCTTGATCCGGAAATCCATCTGGACACACAACGGCAAATACCTTGCGTGAAAAATCCCTTAAAAAATCTAATTCTTCTTTGGTTAGTTTATATCTTGGAGAGAGTGCTTCCTTGTTTTGGTCTTTTATCCATTTAGGATAAATACCATCCGAAAAAAATGATGCAACAAATAATTCTTTCATTAATAAAAGTTCGAATGCGATTTCTTCGCTGGTGAGTACGTCATGGGTTGGGAGAGGATTGCTAGGCATGTGTCTTGGTATCCAAGTAATAAATTCGGTTAATTATTTTGTTAATTATAGTTGAAATCAGGTTAAGGAAGGCTTAAGCATTTTATTTTTATATAGATGATACATTTTACCAAATATCATTAATCATAATGGTTGATCGATACTCATTTATTCGGCGTTTAGTTGCAGGCGTGACATCCTCAGGCAAATTATCCAGATCAAACCATTTCTTCTCAGCAATTTCATTAGAACTACTCATTTCCTCGATATGCTCACTTCCAACGTATAACACGATATAATCGTCACGCTTTTCAAATTTGCTGTAATAAATAGAAAATAATTGCGGTAATGTTGTTAACGTTACGCCTACTTCTTCTTTTAATTCTCTTTCTATCGCTTTTAATGGGCTTTCACCTCTTTCTACGGCACCGCCTATGGTGTACCAACCTGGTTGATAGGTATGTTTGACAAGTAGGATCTTATTATTTTTGATTAAAAGAATCCTTGCACCTATTGTGCGTGTGCCCAGTAAAGAAAGAATGGTATTTCTAATTATGCGGATGCTTTTCATACGTTCCTTCGTAGGAGCTCAAATAAAAATCCCCTCATTTGAGGGGATTTTTTTAATTCAATGGATGAACTAGGCAACCATTTCTTTGAGTTTCTTAAGAGCTTTGATTTTAACAGCTTTATAAGCAGGTCTAGCTTTGATCATGATTTCTTCGCCAGTGAAAGGATTTACACCTTTGCGAGCAGGACGAGCTGGTTTTTTAACTACTACAATCTTCAACAAACCTGGCATTACAAACATGCCTGGGCCACCACTTTTAACATGTTTCTCTATCACTTGAGTAAGGCAATCAATTACAGAGACCACATCTCTTTTTTGAAGGGATGTAACATCGGTAATGGTTTTGATCATGCTACTCTTGGACAAAGGTTCTTTAATGGTTGGCATTTTTGCGGGAGCAGCTTTTTTAGCTGTTATTTTGCTTGAAGAAGCAGATTTCCCATTTGACTTCCTTTTCGATTTAGCAGATTTTTTAACGGCCATGTGTTTTCCTCACTAAGTAAAAGACTCCAAATAAAATAACATTTTTGTAGAATTATGCGAGAGTTTTTTAGTAAAAACAGAAAAAAATAGGCGAAAAGTGCCTGTTTTTCATATGGGGAAGTATATTGACAGCTTATTTGCCCTTGTTTTTCTACTTTTATGATCTATGGAATGCAATCGGGACTCTTTTTACAGTAAAAATAAATCGTTTGATCCCACACACTAAATAATTTTTTATGGTATGATTTCACCCAGCGTTTTAGAAGATAGGGAAAGATTTTTAAACCCTTGGTGCTTGCCTCTGAAATAAACCATTCGAAAGGCTTATCTGCGCACATAACAGCGGGCTACTTGCTTGTTTAAAGGGGTTCCTATACAATTCTGGCGCTTTTAAGAGTTTATCTTTTATCAATTAGGATCTAGTGATGAAAACGTATTTTGCTACAAACGAAAACACAGAACACAAATGGTATCTCGTTGATGCATCAGAAAAAGTGCTAGGCAGATTAGCTTGCCAAATCGCGAAGTACCTACGCGGCAAACATAAGCCGGAATTCACCCCACATACTGATGCTGGCGATTATATTGTTGTAATTAATGCATCTCAGATCAAAGTGACTGGGAAGAAAGAAAAAGAAAAAGTTTACTATACTCACTCTGGCTATCCAGGTGGTTTGAAAGAAACGACATTTGAAAAGCTGCAAGCGAAAGATCCTACAAGAATTATTGAGATTGCAGTAAAAGGCATGTTGCCAAAAAACCCATTGGGTAGAGCAATGTTGCGTAAGTTAAAGGTTTATGCTGGAGCTGAACATCCACATGTAGCGCAGCAGCCTGTTGAAATTGATCTTGAAAAAGCAGAATAGGATAAGAAATATGGCAGAAAAGAATTTTTATGGTACCGGTCGTCGTAAAACTTCAACCGCTCGCGTTTTTTTAACTAAGGGTAAAGGTTCTATCGTTATTAATGATCGTACCCTGGAAGAATATTTTGGTCGTGATACGGCACGTATGATTGTTCGTCAACCATTAGAAGCAACCGATTTACAAGGTAAATTCGATGTGGTGATCAAAGTTGTAGGTGGTGGTATTAGCGGTCAAGCTGGTGCGATTCGTCATGGTATTGCTCGTGCATTACTGCAATACGAAACAGATGAAACGGGTGACAGCACTGGTACTGAAGGTGGTGATACAACCATTAGAAGATCATTGCGTAAAGCTGGTTATTTAACAAGAGATGCGCGAGAAGTAGAACGTAAGAAAGTTGGCAAACATAAAGCACGTAAAGGTACACAATACTCCAAACGTTAATATTATGTTTGTTGGGGGATCGTCTAGTGGTAGGACTGCGGACTCTGACTCCGCCAGCCTAGGTTCGAATCCTAGTCCCCCAGCCACACTTTTTCTTTTCACGCAGCACTATGTGTTACGTAAAGAATATCAGTAAAAGTTATATGTCCTCTCGCAGGACTAACTATGCAGTAGTAAATGAGGAAGGTTAGCATGGCAATAATTACAAATAAACGTTCAGTTATGACGCTTTATTCTGGGGCGGTTGATATTCTTAGCCACCGTGTACGTATTGTTCTTGCAGAAAAAGGTGTTTCATACGACGTAGTGAATGTAGAAGCTAAAGGTAAACCTGAAGATTTACTTGAATTGAATCCTTACGGAAGTGTTCCAACGTTAGTTGATCGAGAACTAGCATTATATGAACCGAATATCATCACTGAATATCTTGATGAACGTTTTCCACATCCTCCATTAATGCCTGTCTACCCTGTTGCACGAGCAAAAGCTCGTTTGATTATTTATCGTTTTGATAAAGAATGGGGCCCTTTAATTCGTAAATTAGAAACAGGCAAAGCAACGGATTTACGCGCTGTTGCAAAAGAATTGACAAGTTATCTCGTGCAATTGATCCCTGTATTCAATTCTTCTCCCTACTTTTTAGGTGAAGATTTTACATTAGTGGATTGCTGTCTCGCGCCTGTTTTATGGCGTTTGCCTGCTTGGGGCATTACTTTGTCTCCTTCGGAAGCTAAAGTAATTAATAAGTATGCTGAACGTTTATTCCAACGTGATTCGTTCCAAGCTAGCCTTACCGAAGCTGAGCAGGAATTAAGGAAGTTAGCTAAAGTAGAAACCGCTTAAAGGGAGCATAGATAGTATGTTATCGAATAGACCTTATTTGTTACGTGCATTTCACGAATGGATTAGTGATAGCGCTTGCACTCCTATACTCGTTATAGATGCAACCCATCCTCGCTGCAAAATTCCTCAGGATTATGCTGAAGGCGGTGAAATTGTGTTTAACATTTCTCCTTCAGCAGTTCGCGATTTAAAAATGATGAATGATAAGATTGAGTTCAAAGCATCTTTTTCTGGGGTCATCCATATTATTTCTGCGCCAATTACCGCAATTCTTGCTGTTTACGCGGAAGAAAATGGTGAAGGCATTTTCTTTGATTCTGAAGAAGATGGTGGTGATATTGATTCTACTGAAATCGTGCAATTAACAGGCATCGAAGGTTCATTAAAAGAGTCTGTCGACGAGCCAGTCATTGATGTTACTGAAAGAGTTGCTCGGGCAAAATCATTTTTAAAATTAGTCGAATAGTTATTTCTTTGTATCTATATAGTTTATAGTTTGTCAGGAGTTCTGTTGAAAACACGGAACTCCTCTTTCTCTTTCTTAAAACCACTATTTGAAATTCATTTTATCTAAGACCGTCAAGGACAGTGTCGATCAGCAACCAAATTAGGGCTAGGACCTTTTTGCTGTTGATGACGAGCAATGGACCATGCATTGCAAAGAAATTTAAGGTCTGTGTAGCTTTTATGTAACTGGTCAAGTGCGGAAGAAGTTAGAAATTCAACTATAGGAATTTGAATGTAAGGTAATTCATAATTAATCACTGTGCCCATACCTGCAAGAGATTGATAAGTTATCATTAGGTTCGTTAGCAAAGAAAATCCTATCGAATGAGAAATAAAACTGATTGTCATTGCAGCAGGGATAGAGGCCAAAAACCAATAAGCTCGATCGCGTTCTTTAAATAATTCATCAAGTTTATTTTGATTTAATCCCAATTTTTCTCTAAAACGAGCATAATCGGTGTCTATTTCATCGAATTTGAGATCAAATAAAAAGAGTTTACGGGTTTGAAGTTTGATCGCAAGTGTAGATATTTTATTAAGTTGTTCAGCGAGCTTATTTTCTATATCAGATAAAGATAAGTTAGCAAGTATGGCTGTAGTTTGAGTCTGAAAAAATTTATTAGTGAAGCTTAATGCGAAAACATCTTTAATTTCTAAAAAGCTTATTATCTTCGCAGGAATTTCATTTTTCTTTTTATCAGCAGTATTTTTTTTGGTAGGAAGCTTGGGGACGTCAGTAGCAAATAGGTCTCTGAACATAGTTACCTCATTGTCAAATAATAATTTTGTATGATTTGTTTTGCTTGCTCTAACGATAAAGGTTTACTGAGTACATCTTCCATACCTGCTGCAAAACAATGCTCAGTTATATCTTGAGTCATGTGTGCAGTGAGTGCAATGATCGGTGTACGCATGCCGCTGCCTTCTTCTATTTTTCTAATATGCATAGAAACAGCATCGCCTTGTATGTCCGGCAAGCCAATGTCCATAAAAATTAAATCATATTTTCCTGGTTTAAACGTACCCAGTGCTTCTTCACCACAATTTGCTACATCGACAATACAACTCATGGATGTTAACAAAGAACTTTGTATGCGCTGCACAGCTAAATTATCTTCAACTAATAAAATGCGAGGAGAAAATTTGGTATGAATAGCTTCTTGCATAGAAGTTATATGTGTTCTCTCTATCTGGTTTTTTCTTTGCTTAATGATAATAGGTTTTTTTTCAGTTCCATTAATTTGCATAGGTAAAGTGACAGTAAATTGGCTGCCTTTACCTTGTTCACTTTCAACTTGAATAAATCCATTCATTGCTTTCACATATTTTTGAACTAGATATAAACCGATCCCGCTGCCTTCATAAATACCTTTATAAGACGGTGTTAAACGTGTAAATCGCTCAAAAATAACCTGTAATTTATCTTTAGCTATGCCAATACCAGTATCACAGACACTGAATGAAATGGTTACATCATTATCATTTCGATTGATCAAATCAACATGAACAGATACGGTGCCTTTGTGAGTGAATTTGACTGCATTACCAACCAAATTTAACAAAATGCGATAGACACCGGCATGACTTCCAATGACCTCATTGGACAAGTGATCAGAACAATGAAGTTCATAGGATAAATTTTTTGATTTAATCGCAGGGGAAAAAACTTCGGTTATTTCATTTAGCATTGCACGTAAATTAAAACTTTCAACACCTAGTGCAATTTTTCCATTTTCTAATTTAAATACTTCTACACAATTATCGAAAAAATTCATTAGTTGTCTGCCAGACATTAATAATGTCTCTGCAAATTCACGCTCTTCACCTTCCAAACGATATAGCAATAATTCAGAAATACCTATAATTCCAGCTAATGGTGTTTTGACATCATGGCTCATATTGGCTACAAATTCAGATTTAGCTAAACTTGCGGCTTCAGCTTGTTCTTTTGCTTTTTTAAGTTCCGCTTGAGTATTCTTTAGTTCTGAAATGTCGACTGAAATACCAACAACGCCAATCACATTCCCTGATTTGTCAAATAACGGAACACGGCTACTGAGGAATTGTATGATCCTGCCATCTTTATGCGGAATAGGTGGTTCTTCAATATTTAGTTTGGGTTTTCCGGTTTTTACCACTTCAATGCTGTCATTTTTAAATGAATCAGCAGCTTCTGGTGGCCAATTACCGGACTTTCTCATATCATCAAAAGTTAGGCCTTTAAATTGATCGATTGATGAAAACCCAAACATATCTAAAACGTTTTTATTACATCCTACAGCGATTCCATTTTTATTTAGCCAATAAACATTTCCTGGCATGCAATTAATGATGTCTTCGTAATAATTAATGATGTGTTCAATAAATTTATCAGAAGTAATATCTGGCGATTGTTCATGGACGATATGCTGATATTGCTTCATCAATGCATCAACCAATTGCTTCGCCTTAATTGCGGGCTCCATCGAAAATTTCCTTTGTTATGTTATTTGTAACCACATATTGGAATTGGTTTTTCTTCTGGTTTTAATTCACTACTTTTTACTAATGCTTTACGAGTAAAGAAGCCAACGTTTTTATAAATAGTACTTAAACCGTTTTTTACGTCCTTCAGTAACTCAACTAATACCGCGGAAGATTCTGCAAAATAAAATGCTTGACCACTGTGATCACTCGATTTTTTTACCCCCGTATTTTTGTTTTTCGTAGTGGGGGATTGTTTATTCTCTTCCTGAGATTTAGAGGTTAGATCAGCAACAGCGACTGTTTGTTTTTTTGACTTTAAAGTCGAACTATAAGTTAAAACAGAATCGATGTGAGTTAGATTTAAAATCGATGGATAGTCCGTATCTTTATCTGGTTGAAAGCTATTATCTATTTTTCCTCTATATGATGCTTTTCCTTCATCTTCTCCTCTATTTGCTTTTCCTTTACTTGTTTTTCCAAGTGTTAAGAGTGATTTTGTTAACAAAGTGGTTGTTTCACGGTTTTTTTCTTCAGAATTTGTTTTTGCCGGTTTAAATTTTTCTTCTGCCTCAAGTTTTTCTTTTAATTCATGTAATCTTAGGGCTTTTTCTGTAAGCGCTTCAAAATGTTTTTGAACAAAAGCTTGGGAAATACCTGCCGGTGTTGAAGCTAGCAAAGTTTCTTTCAAATTAGGACCATTTTTTTGAAAGAGATCAGTTAAGTCATAGATTTCGAAGCTTTTTAATTGCTCCAAAAGATAATCCCAAGCGTTTTTTTGCATTTGCTGACGATGTTGTTGCATAAGGCTATGCTCAAGAGGGATTCTATTTTCTGTCAGCGGTAACAACGAAACAGTATCTGCAGTTTTATAGGAGGCAATTGCTATTTGAGTAGCATTTGCTCGTTTAAATAAGTGTTCAAGATTACGCATTTTAAGCTTGTTTAAGAATTTAAGACTGTCAGTCCAATAATTAATTTCTCCATCGGGATTATTGCTATTGTTATCAGCCGGAGTTTTAGATTTCCCAATACTTATGTCTAATACATCTTTTTTTAATTTTTCAACAAGTTCTTCTATTTGGTCGCTAGTATAATTTGACAAGTACTCGACCACTTTTTCCTCTAATTTTTGTACGTTAGCGAGTAAGATGGTTGTTTTTAACAAGTCTTGAAGGACTTCTATGTAATATTGTTGCAAATCATTATCTACTATAGGAGTACATAATCTGGAAGCTATGCCGTGAATAGTTTCTTGATCGATTTGTTTTTGTGAGTTTTCTAAAGTGGATAAAGTATCTTGCCAAACTTGTCTACGATTTGCTTCGCGCTCTAATACATTTTTAGGTTTATTTCTATCTGTGACTTCATTCACATCCGATTTGAGTTTTTCTAAGATGCTTTGTACAAGATTATTTTCTTTTTCTTTTTGTATTTTTTCATTAATCGTTGATGGATTAACTTCTGTAACAGGAACTTCTAGTGCTGTAAGAATGGTGCGCGCTAAATCTTCATAATTTTCTTCTTTGGTAAGAGTAAGTTTAGGAATATCAAGCGATCCAAAAAGATTTTCAAATGGCGATTCAATAATAGGCATAATATTATTTTTACCGCAAAGATCGTTAATTTTTTTAATGTACTCTTCTCTTTTCTTCAAGATACATTTGAATAAATGGCCTAATGCTTCAGTTGTTATTCGGCCACGGATAAATAATTCCACACCAAATAACATGTAATCAACATATGGAAGATGAACACTTAAAGTAGTCTTTTTATTAGGGTTAGATATTTTTTTAATTAATTCTATTTGCTTTTCTAATTGACTAAAAAGCATATATTCATAGGGATTGGCGGCTCGAGGATTATAAATAATATCCTCGATTTTTTGTTCGCCATAAAATTCTTTATCATGTTTTATAAGAATAAACTCATTCTCACCCGTGTCTTTAGCTTTAAGGTTGGGGCCAAACATACAAACGACGGTAGCAAAGTTATTTACATCAGTAAATTCGTGAGTTTCCTCTGATGATTCCGCAGTTGATGATTGTGATAAAGAGGATGAAGTAGATGCTGAAACGTATAAACCTATATCTAATGGTACAAAAAATTCTGTGCGACGCTTGTCATTGTGAACGAAGGTATCAAAAGGAGAAATGCTTTCTTGCGATAAAACCTTTTTGGCAATATTAGATAATTGTGAAACTGATTTTTCATCTTCTGTTTCAAGTTTTGTATTATTGTTGTCTGATGAGATTTCATTTTTTAACGATGTTTTTTTCTCTAGAACTACTTTTTTTAATGTTGCAGGTTGCCATGCATCTTTACTGCCAATACCAAGCAATGTTTTTTCTTGAAAAGTTAATGACTGCAAATTAATGTCACTTTGTAGTTTTACATTCACAGTTTCAACAGTTAAATTTCCTTCGTTAATTTCAGTTTTTTTTGTTACTTTCTTTTCTACTTGTCTTTGTAACAATGTACCGTCTTCTACGATATGGACGGTCATGTTCCTAATTTCTGCGGTTTTATTAGTAGCATTAATTTGTGGAGTCAATACGATTGCTTTAGGAGGAAGATTTTGTATATTTATATCTTCAATATTTGAAACAACATACACTTTAGATTCTTGTGATGGAACAATATTTTGGGGAAAACCTTTTACATTTTTTATGATGTCAGTAACTAAGTTATCTGAAGATACTTTTCTTAATTGTTGCGGCGGCCACTCATTTTCATGAAGGGCTGTTATTTCATCAGGTGACATTGTTTTCAAGTTCAAACTACCCTTTAAAACAACGTTTGTTATTTCAACAGTAATTTCTTCAGTTTTTTTTCTTTCTATTGTTTTTTCTAAAAACTCACCGCGTTTGACGAAATAAGCGCTGATGTGTTTGTTGGCCGCTCCTTTTTGAGGAACAAAGATGATAGCTTTATTGAGAATCAATTGAGGATTAATCGATTCAATGTCAGGTGCGGTGTATATTTCCCATTCCTTATAAGGATTAAGAGCTGGAATTCTAGAAAAAACCGCAGCTGCTTGTTTAGGGTAAAGAGAATCAAACTCTCTTTTTAATTCGGGTTCTTCATGCGCATCGACTGCAAATTTTAAATGTCGGTTTTTAATTGAAATATGATGTTGAGTGACTGGTGGGTTAATTTCAGAGTTGTTATCATCCTGATAAGGTTTAACTACAATAAACCCTTTTTCAAATGACGGGCCGTGAACGAGTAGTTCACCAGCGTCACCATACGGAACCCAGTCTTCCTGTTTTTGTGTCAATGAGCCAGACCTTTTAAGCATTTAATAAACCCCCCCATTAAACTGACATTCATTTTTAATTTGTTTAACTTCATTTTGATGTGATTTTTAAGACTGTGTAGATTCTATTAAGTTCTTGGTTTTTAATGTTATTATAGCCATGTCTAGAATAACAATGTTTTGAGAAATTGCATTCAATTATTTACATATAACGTTCCATTTTGCACGAAGTTACTAATTAATCTGGGTTTACAAATTAATTGTGCTTGAATTTAGTTTTTATATTGAAAAACTTTTACTACTTTTTGCACACCGGATACTTGTCTTGCAATATCAACTGCGGTATTTGCTTGTTGTTGAGTGACAATACCCATTAAATAAACGACACCATCTTCTGTTATGACCTTAATACTGCTTGTGTTAGTTTTTAATTCTTCTGTTGCTAACATTTGACCTTTGATTTTCGTTGTAATCCAAGAATCGCTAGTGCGAGTAAGAGAGGAGGTCACACCTTGTATTGAAATTTGATTATAAACTTTTGATACATTGGGTTGAGAGTGTGCAATTTCTTCAGCTTGTTGTCGCCATGCGGGATTAGTTGTTTGGCCCGTCAATAAGACAACATTATTAAAGACAGTCACTTCTATATGTGATTCATTACGCAATGCTGGAACCGCATGGATTTTTTCATTAATTTTATTTGCTATTTTGTTATCTTCCAACGTGCTTTGAATACTTCGATGATCATAAACAACAGCAATGGCAGCAGCACCTGCAGCAGCGCCAGCAACAAAAATACAACTTTGCAAAGTGAATGCACTTAAAATAAGAATAAAAATTTGACTAATAATTTTTTTCATACTGGAATTTCTCCGTGGCCAAATAAGCGAAAATCGACAATGTCGCATATGCAATGGATTATTAATATGTGGGTTTCTTGGATGCGAGCAGTATCATAGGCAGGCACCCGGATTTCGATATCTTTTTCTTGTAAATGATCGGCTATCTTACCACCGTCGTGACCTGTTAGCGCAATAACATTCATATTTTTGTCGTGAGCGGCTTTAACAGCATTTACAATATTAGTAGAATTACCGCTCGTTGTGATGGCTAATAGTAAATCACCCGCTTGTCCGAGTGCGCGAACTTGTTTTGCAAAAACATCGCTAAAATGATAGTCGTTTGCAATAGAAGTGAGAGTGGAAATATCGGCGGTCAATGCTATTGCTGGTAATCCAGGGCGTTCTTGTTTGAAACGATTTAGCATTTCAGAGCTAAAATGCATGGAATCGCAAGCTGATCCGCCATTTCCGCAGCTTAAAATTTTGTGTCCTTCAAGCAGCGCTTGGACAACTTCTTCACTTGCTTCAGCGATAATATTTAAGATGGAGTCAGCTGAATGAATCTTTGTTTGTATGCTATCAGTGAAGTTTGCTCTTATACGTTCAATAATACTGTTCATAAGTTGTTTACCGAAAAAGCGTTTCTAATCCAGTCAAGCTGCATATTTCCATTTATAGGATGAATAGCAACAACATCAAAACGGCTACTAAAGTTATATAGCCATTCTTTGGATTGTAAAAAAAATTTTGCTGTTTTAATCAATTTATCTATTTTCCTCTGATTAACACTTTCAAATGCATTACCATAATCAGTGCGGTGTCGATATCGAACTTCGACAAACACGATATCATCCTGATCTCGCATAATTAAGTCAACCTCACCGTATCGACAGCGAAAGTTTTGTTCCAGCAACTTTAATCCTTTCGATTGCAAAAACTGACAAGCTGTATTTTCAGCGTGTTTACCGATTTC
>DAIEGU010000049.1 GCA_027356065.1 Gammaproteobacteria bacterium | reverse complement strand
CCTCACGACGAGACGCTGCTATGGAGCTAATTGATGCATTATCAAGCAATAGCACTGCAAACAGCGTTGTTCAGCTATCATTGAGCCCATTGCATCGACGTAATTACTGCAGCATTACACGTGTTCTGGATGAATATCTGTCAGAGAAAGCAACGGAAGCACAGCAACAAAAGCTGGCATTAACTCATCTTCTTTCAAGTGTGTGTCCATCGCTACAACAACGCGCGTTTCATCTATTTGCAGTAGATTGCACGCCTGAGGCACGTGTTTTCTCGCCGACGTTGGAAGACAGAAGTTATGTTTACGCTCCAAACACAGTATGCGGAAACAAACCGGTAACCATCGGGCACAAATACAGCATCGCAGCTTACTTGCCAGAAAAGCCAACATCGAATGTACCTCCCTGGCTAATTCCCCTGGCATGCACGCGGGTTGATACCACTCAAAATGCCGAACTGATTGGAATGGAACAAATTTCAGCCTGTATCAAATCAAAAAGTGCATTCTCGAACCAACTTTCTGTCTCGTTAGGTGATACGGCTTATAACAATCCATTGTGTTTGAGTATTGCAAAAAACAACGACAACCAAGTCCACATAAGCCGTAGCAGGCTCAGTGATCCCCTCAGACCAAATTGATCAAATGTTTTTATCCTATTGAAAAATATAAAAAAAAAGATCAAAATATTATTTTTCCCTTGAGGAGTGATAATGTCTGTCGTAGCCAAACCAAAAATAAGTGAAGTTCAAAAATTTGTGCATAATCTTCTAACGGATACGATGCATAAAAAAAGACAAGACTCATTAGCTGATGCAGCATTTGGATTAATGAATAGTGAAACTCTTCGTCTTCATCAATTAGGTGAAGGATTAGCAAGAGCCAAAAATTTAAAGAAAAAACATGCAACCAAACAAATTGATCGATTACTTAGCAATAAAAAGTTTACTATTTGGGATATTGCTTCAAGCTGGGTACCTTATGTTATTGGATGTCGAACCAAAATTTATGTTGCATTAGACTGGACGAGTTTTGCCAAAGATGGTCAAGAAACGATTTGTATTAATTTAATAACAACCCATGGCAGAGCCACGCCACTGTTATGGAAAACAGTGAATAAAACTCAATTAAAACATAATCGAGGCCGTTATGAAGATCAATTACTCTCTCGACTAAAAGAATGTATACCTGCTGATGTGGACGTTACTATTATTGCAGATCGGGGGTTTGCATCCTATAAGTTTTTTGAATTTATTGAGAAAGATTTAAAATTTAAATATATCATTAGAATAAAAGCGTCAACGACTGTTATCAGCAATAAAAATACGGTAAAGAAAGCAACTGAATGGTTAGCTAAAGACGGACATGCCCGAAATATAAAACAAGCAAAATTGACAAAGCAAGCATTTCCAGTTGAACAAGTTATTGTTTGCAAAGAAAAAAACATGAAAGCACCTTGGATTATCGTGACAAATGACAAGGGTTTAAAAACAAAAGAAATAATTAATTTATATGCAAAAAGATGGAAAATAGAGCCTTATTTTAGGGATATAAAAGATAAGCGTTTTGGTTTTGGGCTTAGTGATACCCATATCTTATCTGCAGAAAGAAGAGATCGGTTATTGTTTATTGTGGCAATTGCCTATGTCTTAATGACTATCTTAGGTGCGGCTGGTGAGGCTATTGGTTTTGATCGACTATTAAAAGTAAATACGGTTAAAACTAGAACACACTCACTCATCCGACAAGGTATGTTTTATTATGACTTTTTCGATAATTTCTCTCCTCAAGATAAACAAAATTTATTAGACAAATTTCAGAACCTACTTCAAGAACAGAGCGTATTCCAAGAGATTTTTTTTGTAATTTAAAATGAGGGGATTCATGAGGGTCAACATATATCAGTACATCTACGATAGAATCGCCAGAAAATTTGAAATGGCATCATTAGCTGACATGATCTTGCTCAAAGCAGAGCATACTCTCAAATCCTCATAAGGTTTTCACATCATTTATCAAATGTTCCGCT
>DAIEGU010000041.1 GCA_027356065.1 Gammaproteobacteria bacterium | reverse complement strand
GTTTTTAGTTTGTCATGCCAGCCGCACGTTTTTTGTGCGAGGTGGCATCCAGATACTTCAATATTTCTGGTAACTGTTCACGATACCTCGACCAAACAGCAATAAACCTAAGCATAAGACTCCTTGTCTCATCGCCAGCATTGTTACAGATTTTGTCATTGTGTCATGCCAGCATGCTCCCGTTTAAAAACTTAACCGGACAAGTTTTAGCTGACATCCAGGAAATAGGAAATATTCTGGATGCCACCTCGCACAAAAAACGTGCGGCTGGCATGACAAACTAAAAACAATTTCGTGAAGATACGTCAGCTCTTCAGGGCGAACGGAGTGGTGAGCGAGCAATTTATCAGGCCGTGCTGCAATCACAGCACGGCTTATTGACTATTTAGAGCAGTATTGATTTTCCTTTTCTAAGTGCTATTGCAGGAAGACATCTACTAAATCTGCAAATTGCTTATATTCTTGAAACAGAAAAGCATGTCCTCCAGAAAGGAAGGCGAGCCACGCGTAGGGAATTTGATTGGCGATAATGATTGAATTTTTAGGTAAATCGATGATGTCATAACGACCATCTGCTAATAAAACAGGATTTCTAATATCTTTAAGAGCATTAAAATTTTCATTATCATTGTTCCAAAGAGTCGTACGCGCACGGTTTTGACGCATTAATGTTTCTTTACTGACGATGAAATCATTAGGAATAGTTCCTGCAATAACAGCTGCTTTCATTCTAGCTAAACAATTCTTCGCTGCTAGCTTTCCTTGCTCATTGTTAGTAAAAACTAAACCAATTTTTTCCATATCAGGAATATTTGGATTATTTAATTTGTCTTCAACACTTTCAGCAGTTTTATCTTCGTGTTTACCGCCTGGGCTTGCGCTGCAAAGTATCGCTTTTTTCACTACATTTGGGTGTCTAATCAATAATTGCTGACCGATACGTGCACCCATTGACCACGCTAATATATCTACTTTTTCATAACCTAGTGCTTTAATGAGTCCGGCGGCGTCATCAGCCATTTGAGGGATGGTTGTATTATTTTTCTTTGTATCTGTTGATAATCCAACACCTCGATTATCAAATAAAATAAGTTGATGATGTTTTGCAAGCTTCTCTAGTAATGCAGGGTCCCACAGGCTCATGGTAGAAATAAAACCATTGATCATGACTAATGGTTCACCTTTTCCGCGAACATAATATGCCATCTTAATGTCACCAACATTAATGGTTTTAACTTCTGCTTTAAATTGAGCATGTACTGATGAGCAAATGCCGATACAAAGAAATACAACTGAAATTAAGCTGTGTGTCCATTTCATATGGTCGAATTCCTTCTGATTATCTTATAAATTATAGTAGCGTTATCAAACGTTGAGTCAAGTAACAACCAAATGATATTTAAAAAAGATGATGCGTGATATTATTAAATGCATTATCAATATCATTAGGACATTTTTTATGGATGAAAAAACCAAAGAAATTCTAGAAAATTTTATGCTGTTCTTAGATCAAAATATAAAACAACATAAGCATTTTCAAACTGCCGAGATTGGAAAATATAGTGTTCACGATTTTAAAGTCACCATCGAAATTTTTTTGAATCAGCAACCTCATCATATTTATGTCGATCTTCGAGAAATAAAAGAGAATAGATTTTCTCATTTATTGGAAAATGCAATTGATCAGTTAGCTGAAAAATATAATTTTCGTTAACCAAATGATGCTAGCAATTATCCAGAATTTTAAATTGTTTAATAGGTAATCGTGTTTTAGTATTTTGAAAATATCATATCCACTTAATATTCTTTTTCTTCATGATATAAGGACATAGCATGAAATTTGCTAGTAAAGTAACGAAATTATTGTCTGTCTTACTTCCTGCTTTTTGCTGCGGTGTAAGTTTCGCGAGTAATCCTTGGACATTTGAGATTGCTCCTTATATATGGGGCGTTAATATGAATGGTTCAGTGGGCGTGGGGCCTGCACGTGCGCACGTTGATCAAAGTATTGGTAATCTTTTAAAACAGCTTAACTTTGCGGCCATGCTTTATGCGACAGCGCATAAAGATGATTTCGGATTATATTTTAATGGTATTTATTCTGTTACTTCGGATTCTCTTTCCACGACAGATTTTAATGTGAAAGAAAAAAATCGCTTTGGTATATATGGGGCAGGTTTATCGTACATCGTGTTTCAAAGAGATTTTCTATATCAAAGAAAAATAGCACTTGAGCCTTATCTAGGCGCACGTTATACCGTTAACAATACAACCGTGAATGTTAATCAATTTTCATTTAAAAAAGATGTCAATTGGACAGATCCGGTTGTAGGGTTTCGTTTAAATTATCATTTTACTCGTTCATGGTTAGCGCTTTTGACTGGTGATATAGGTGGAATAAATGGATCAACACATTATAGTTACAGCGCCTCAGCGTTAATCGGCTATCAAGCTTCATCACCTTCACTCAGTTTTTTATCGACTTATTTGGGTTATCACATATTAGATCAACATTATCAAACCGGTAACGGAGCCAACTTTTATAATTGGAACATGAAACTGTTTGGCCCCGTATTAGGCGTTATGTTTACTTTTTAAGATGGAACCGTCATTTATCGACGGTCGCCCATTAAACGTAAAATATTTAAGAACAAGTTGATAAAATCAAGATACAAGATCAATGCACCATAGATAGCCCCTTTTCGTGCTTGTTCAGGTGAGGAAAATTGTGATTGCATTGCTTTGATTCTTTGCGTGTCATAAGCAGTCAATCCTGCAAAGATAAGAATACCAAGAACTGAAATCGTAAGTTGCATGCCGTTTGACATCATAGAAGGAATAAACATGCCAAGTAGCATCACTGCGATTAATCCAAAAAGACCCATAGCACAAAATGTTCCAATTGGGCCAAGATCACGTTTAGTTATAAATCCATAAGCACTAAGACCAGCAAAGGCAAATGCGGTTGTAAAGAAGGCATTGCTAATACTGCTCATTGTGTATATTAAAAATAATACTGAAAAGGTGAGGCCCACTAATGTTGCATATAAAGCATAAACGGCTGATGCAACGGTAAGACTCATTCGTTGGACCCAACCCATGAGTGCGATAACAGCAACAAGTTGGAAAATGATTAATCCGTAAAATACGAGTTTATTTTGCATGATGTACATCACGATATCTGGACGACTGGCAACGACATAAGCAGTGATGCCGCTAATAGC
>DAIEGU010000010.1 GCA_027356065.1 Gammaproteobacteria bacterium | reverse complement strand
TAACCTCAGTTATGGATAAGCAAATCCCAATAGATTGAAAGAATTGAAAATAAGAACGGCGCTTGGTAGATTTTGCCATTTTTAACCCGCCAAGGTTTTGAATGGAG
The DNA here is from genome assembly GCA_027356065.1 of Gammaproteobacteria bacterium. Lineage (GTDB taxonomy): Bacteria > Pseudomonadota > Gammaproteobacteria > DSM-16500 > DSM-16500 > Aquicella. Next base: position 2,856 of record DAIEGU010000010.1, on the reverse strand, counting down.
TCAAAATGTTATTAGCGCCGATCGTTGAGATTTTCTGTGATGTTGATGATTTTTACAAGGATCATGTTGAGAAAATGGCAGATAAAAAATTACCAATTCTTGCTGGCAAACGTCGGCGTAAAACAGAAATGAGTGAAGGTGAGATGATGACAATTTTGATTTTATTTCACTTGAGTCACTATCGAACTTTCAAAGATTTTTATTGTGATTGCATACTCAATCAATTTCGCACTGAATTTCCAAAAGCGGTTAGCTATCCGCGTTTTGTTGCACTCATGCCAAGGTTACTTGAACCACTTCTTGCTTATGTATTATCAAGAACAGGAAAGAAAACCGGCTTGTATTATCTGGATTCAACAAAAATGGTTGTTTGTCACAATCGTCGCATTTACAGAAATAAAGTTTTTAAGGGCATGGCTGAGCGTGGCCACTGTTCTGTAGGATTTTTTTATGGATTTAAATTGCATTTGGCAATTAATCATCAAGGAGAAATCGTGAGTTTTTGTATAACCAAAGGAAATGTAGATGACAGACATGTTGTAGAGAAATTAATGCGTGGATTAACTGGGCTTGCTGCAGGTGATAAAGGATACCTTGGTAAAGAATTGGAGCAAACTCTTGCGAAACAGAATTTAAAATTGATTACAAAAGTCAGAAAAAATATGAAGAAAAAAATGCTAGGCGCGTTTGAAAAATTTTTTCTTTATCAACGAAACATTATAGAAACCGTTATTGATCAACTGAAATCTATTTGTCATATTGAACACACACGACATCGCAGTCCAATCAATTTTCTCGTTAATCTTGTCAGTGGCCTAGCAGGGTATTGCTTGAAACCTAGAAAGCCCTCTATTGGTAAAGGTAAATTTCAAACAATTATTCCAGCGCTTATCCATAACTGAGGTTATTAATAGTATCCTTTCGGCAAATCTGTTTGACTTTTCGTAAGTTTATGTTTTTTCCAGCAATATCACATCAATCACACATTTTTTGATTTCAGTATTATAATTTAGTAATAAAAAGAGGAGTATTTATGCCATATATACCAAAAAGAATAACGACAATGTGGTATGGAAGCGATATTTCTGATAAAAAACAAGGAAAAAGAGTTGCAAATTGGAAAAAATTACATCCTCGTTACGAGGTTGTTGTAAATTATAAATCCTCTCTTTTATCTGATAAAGCGCATCTTACATTAAAAGAATGGGCTAAACAAAATCAAATTTTGCTTGTCGATGAAGATAAAAACCCTCCACATCAAAATCAAGAAAATCAACTATATATTATGGCTGGCCCTTATCCAAATTATGCAGAAGGTAGTGATCTAGGGCGTTTTCCAGATTTAGATGAAAATGGCGGTATTTATCTTGATACCGATATCGAATTTGATGAGCATAATTTACTTCCTGGCGCAACGGATGATAAACCAGGGTTATTTGCTGAACATGGAATATTATTAAATAATTTTCCACAGGGGATGTTAAAAAAGCAATTATTAGGAAACGATATTGTTGCTTCTGTTCCGGGGCATGATTTTATTAAATTTATTATCGAGGAACAACACAATCAATATGCTGATACAGCCACATTTCCTTTGCCACAGGATTTAGAATCCTATAGAAAAGATGCTAAACATCAAACTGTAGAAAAAACAGGGCCACTTTTTTTTACTAGAGCTGTTAAAAAATACGTTGATTCTAAAAGAGCTGAATCGCAAATGTTCACTAAATATAGCGATGAAGGGGAAAAAATAGTTATCAAGCTTAAAGATGAATATTGTTTAGATCCGAAATATTTTGTACAAGAAGAAAATGATTTATCTTGGTTGGAAAAAACACCAAGTCAAAAATTGTCAGATGGTAGCTTTGTTCGAGCTACTTTCAAATTACCAGAAAAAAAGTATTTAAACTTTGAAGCTTACTGTCAAGATATCGTCATTAAAATACAATATGAACAAAACCATTATGCAACAGATTTATTAAACGAATATATAAAGGCAACACCTGCTGAATTTGATAAAACCAGAGTAAAAGAGTACGTTTTAAATGAAATAAAAAAAATGCAAAAAATTGAAAAAAAACGTGAAGAAATATTCACTTTATTTAGTGCTCCTTCGAGTACAAAAAATGGCGATAGCGACGATAAAAAATATGAAAAATTTTGTGTAGATTATATTGAAAAAGAATGGCCTAAAGCATTACCAAAAAAAAAGAAAGATATCTTAGATAAGATATCTCAATCTCCAATAAAAAATGTTCTCGAACCATTAGTGCTATGGCAATATGGTAAAAATGAAAACTTGCCTCATGTTAAAGACATTAAGAATTTTATTTCTGATGTAATTAAACTATGTCAACATCCTAATGCAGAAGCGAATATCAAAATAAAATTTGATAGATTGAAAAACCTTCTTCAAGAATCGGCTACTTCATTGGGGATAAAAAAATTTGATGAAATACAGAAAGAAGTTCAAAGAATGAAGCCTGCTTATAGTCAATATAGAAGAATATGATTTGCAAAGTCTAAGACAAGAGTAAAAAGAAGCAGCGCATCCACTTAATAGTAACGTTGTATTTGGAATAGTATATTGATAATCAAGGAATTTTCATCTAAGCTTGCCGCCTCTTTGCTAATGGAATCGCCAAATGAGTGGCAATGAACTGCCCAAAGTCATCGATAAATCACAAGCTGATATTGATGCAGCCATCACTGCTATTATAGCGGCATCCTAACTAATCCGCCCTAGCTATTATCACCCACTAGAGTACAATCCAATTTTTTGTTTGGAGCAAGGATGCCAGCACCGTACTCGTTAGATTTAAGAAGAAAAGCCGTCTCAGCCTGTGAAGAAGGAGA
>DAIEGU010000001.1 GCA_027356065.1 Gammaproteobacteria bacterium | reverse complement strand
GCGCTATCAGCCTCAGGGCGAACGGAGATTGATCTGGGCGAATGGATTAATTGTTGTTACTGAATCTCAATCATTTCAAAATCTTCTTTAGTCGCGCCGCATTCTGGGCATTGCCAAGCTGGTGGAATATCTTCCCAGCGTGTACCTGGCGCAATACCATCTTGTGGCCAACCTTTTTCCTCATCATATATGTATCCACATAAAAGACACATATAACGTTTGTATGTAGCGGACATGACAGATCCTCTTATAGGAATAATATATAATTCAATGAGTTGTTGGAAAAGAATGGGATGTATAATAGTTCATATATAAATAAAATAACAGAGCATTAAAATTCCCTTGATTAAATTCATTTTTTACATAAGCATAACATTCTCTTTTATTTACAGCAGTTGAGGAAGACATCGATGTTGAGATCGCGTGACTTATTAAATTTAGCTGAACAATATATTCCTGGCGGTGTTAATTCGCCCGTACGTGCATTTCGCGGCGTCGGCAGCAATCCTGTGTTTATAAAACGCGGGCATGGTGCATATATGGTTGATGTCGATGGTAAAGAATATGTTGATTACATTGGTTCGTGGGGGCCATTGATTGCTGGTCATGCACATCCTTATGTTGTAAACAAAGTAACAGAAGCTCTGCAAAATGGTTTTGGATTTGGTGCGCCAACTGAAATAGAAGGTGAGTTAGCAAAAAAAGTTTGCAGCATGATGCCTTCGATAGAAATGATTCGATTTGTCAATTCAGGCACAGAAGCTGCAATGAGTGCAATTCGTTTAGCTCGTGGTTATACCAAGCGCGATAAAATTATTAAATTCGCAGGTTGTTATCATGGTCATGCAGATTGTTTATTAGTGGCAGCAGGTTCTGGCGGTCTTACATTAGGTATTCCCAATTCAGCAGGTGTCCCAGAAAGTTTTGCGCAGCATACATTGATTGCTGAATTTAATAATTTAGATGACGTTGCTGCCTTGTTTACAAAATTCAAAGATGAAATTGCATGCATTATTGTTGAGCCTGTTGCAGGCAATATGAATTGCATATTACCGAAACCTGGATTTTTACAAGGGTTACGTGATTTGTGTGATCGCCATAACGCATTATTAATTTTTGATGAAGTGATGACTGGCTTTCGTGTCGCATTAGGCGGAGCACAAGCTTATTTTGATATCACACCTGATATAACCGTGCTTGGCAAAGTGATTGGCGGCGGTTTTCCTGTTGGTGCATTTGGCGGACGTGCAGACATCATGCGTTCAATTGCTCCATTAGGGCCTGTTTATCAAGCAGGTACTTTATCTGGTAATCCTGTTGCGATGACGGCAGGTTTTGCAACATTAGAACTCATTAGCGAGCCCAATTTTCACGAACGTTTATCACGCGCAACACGTGAGTTAACCGATGGATTAGTCAAGCGTGCTCGTGATAATGATATTTCATTTATTGCATCTGCTATTGGCGGTATGTTCGGTCTCTTTTTTACTGATGCTACAGCAGTTCAATTAGAATCAGATGCTAAACGATGTGACATTGCCTTATTCAAACGCTTCTTTCATGCCATGTTACATGAAGGTGTGTATCTTGCTCCTTCAGCGTTTGAAGCTGGTTTTGTATCTTCTGCTCACGATGAAAAAGCTATTCAGCACACATTAAATGCGGCAGAAAAAGTTTTCGCGACCTTAAAGGATAAATCAGCATGCGTAGAATCGTTGCAGGTGCGACAGGCTTAATTGGCCAACAATTAGTTGAGCATTGGCTTGCACAAAAACATGATGTGACTGTTATTGGGCGTACGTTGGAACACATACAAGAAACATTCAATACACGTGTTGATGCATTAACGTGGCAGCAATTAACGCCGGAAATATTTAGCGATGCAGAAGTGGTTGTGAATCTTGCTGGTACAAATGTAGGGGATCAACGATGGACAAGTGCTCGTAAAAAAGAAATTCTTGAAAGTCGTATTCAAGCCACAACGCAATTATCACATTTGTTAGCACAATTAGGAAAAGCATCTCCACCTTTATTTAATGCGAGTGCTATTAGTGTATACGGGTTACAAACGCAGGATTTAAATGGGTTGCCTCGATCCTTAGATGAGCGTGTTGTAATTAATTATGAAGATGCACCAGATTTTCTCACTAAAGTGAGTCGTCAATGGGAAATGGCAACACGAGAAGCGAGCGAAAACGGTGTTCGCATTGTGTTTTTAAGATTAGGCGTTGTCTTGGCAAAGGAAGGTGGTGCATTTCCAAAAATAGTCCAACCATTTCGATACTTTCTAGGTGGTCCTCTTGGGACCGGCCGCCAACCTTTTTCTTGGGTGGAAATAGAAGATGTGGTGAGAGCAATCGATTTTCTAGCGAGCAGTTCAGAAAGTTCAGGCCCTTATAATATTGTTTCACCAGGAACGGTTTCACAACAAGAATTAGCAGATGCAATAGCAAATGCAATGAATAAACCCGCTGTTGTGCCTATGCCGAAATTTATATTGAAGCTTATGTTTGGTGATGAAAAAGCGGAAGAATTATTGCTTGAAGGGCAACATGTTTATCCAAGACGTTTGCTTGAGGCTGGTTTTCAGTTTCGTTATCCCACTATTCAATCAGCATTACAGCAATTGCTTTAATGCTGGATCAAGATTGATAACAACGAGTTCAGAGAGTTTACTAGATTTGCTAAATGATGAGGGTGGGCAAGTGTCACTAACACAGGGCCTGCGAATATCAGAGTATTACTGTGCTTTAGCAAAATGTTTGGCGGAGTTACTTAAGGAAGCTAAGGATTCGCCAAAGGCACTCAAAAACTAGATTTTCCTTTAAATCAATCCGTTCGCTGATAAATCTCCGTTCGCCCTGAGGCTGAGGAGCTCCTTCACAG
>DAIEGU010000178.1 GCA_027356065.1 Gammaproteobacteria bacterium | reverse complement strand
TTAGTATTAGATCCTTCACAGGCAAAAAACGCCTGTTCAGGATGACACGTCTGAAGCGTCTGTTCAGGATGACACATTTCAATTTTGTGACACTGACTTAATAAGTTTAAAACCTAAAATTATTTTCGCCTTTACCGATTGAATAAAACCCAAGTTATGGTAGATTTAGGCACGTGATAAAGCGCCATTAAAAAACGGCAGCTTTAAATAGGAAGCAGAGGCAAACAGCTAAAGAAAGGAAATTAACTATGAAAATATTAGTTACTGGTGGTTGTGGCTATAAAGGACATGTCCTGATACCTAAATTGCTAGATCGAGGGCATGAAGTCACTGCATTCGATACACAATGGTTTGGTAACTACCTTCCATCACATCCTAAACTGTCTATTGTGAAAGGCGATGTTTGCAATATCGACGAAGTACCTCTGCAAGGCATTGACTGCATCATTCATCTTTCTTCCATTGCAAATGATCCATGTGGCGATCTAAATCCTAAGTTAACTTGGGAAGTAAGTGCGTTAGCAACTATGCAATTAGCTGATAGAGCAAAAAGACTGGGCATTAAACATTTTATTTATGCATCTTCAGGTAGCGTGTATGGCGTGAAAGAAGAAGATAAAGTCACTGAAGATTTAGATTTAAAACCTATTTCCGAATACAACAAAACCAAAATGGTAGCAGAACGCGTGTTACTCAGTTACCAAGATGACATGGTGGTACAAATTGTTCGTCCGGCAACTGTATGCGGTTATTCTCCACGTATGCGCCTTGATGTATCCGTGAATATGTTGACCATGCAAGCCTTATCAAAAGGTAAAATCACTGTTTTTGGTGGCACACAAGTAAGACCTAACATTCACATAGACGATATTACTGATCTTTATCTTTTCTTGCTTGATCATCCCGAAGTGACGGGTGTTTATAATGCAGGATTTGAAAACATTTCTATTCTTGATATCGCTAATATGGTTACCAAATATATTCCTGTTTCCATTGAAGTGACGGAATCGAATGATCCGCGCTCTTACCGTGTTAACTCTGACAAATTATTAGCAACAGGATTTAAACCTAAGAAGAAAGTAGAAGATGCTATTCGCGAAATTATCGAAGCTTTCAAACAGGGAACAATTAAAGACGAAGATCGTTTTTATAATTTGAAATGGATGCAACAGACCGTGTTTCAAGGATCTGCTGCGTAATACAAATCAATAATTCTGTTTATCACGAATCCCGGTTTGCAAACATGCCGGGACAAGTTTAATTCGTACGAAGCGATATAAACATAAGGCAGAATATGAATCGTCCTAATTACGCATTAGTCGAAGTAAAAGATGACGCCCAAGAAGATAATATTAAGCTACATGAGCTCAAGAAACGTGCAGCTCTTTTACGCTGGCGAATTCTACAAACTTCACATAAAGCCAGTGTTCCACATTTGGGATCATGTCTTTCTTGTATTGATATTTTAACCGCACTTTATTTTTCAGAATTAAGAATTGATCCTGCAAATCCATGTTCACCTGATCGTGATCGTTTTATCCTAAGCAAAGGCCATGGTGCACCTGCATTGTTTCAAGTATTGGCAATGCGTGGTTTTTATTCTGAAAGCATGCTTGATAATTATGGCGAAGATGGAACTATTTTCGCAGAACATCCGCCCGCACCTGGCATATTGCCTGGTATTGAAGCAGCAACCGGTTCATTAGGACATGGGTTGCCCATAGGTTTAGGAATGGCATTGGCAGCACGCATGAATAAGCAAGATTATCGTGTTTATGCACTATTAGGCGATGGCGAATGCAACGAAGGCACTATATGGGAAGCTGCATTATTAGCGGGTGCGCAAAAATTAAATAATGTATGCGTTGTGATTGATTTTAATAAATGGCAAGCAACGGATAGAAGTCGAGAAGTAATGGCGTTAGATCCGCTTGTTGATAAATGGCGTGCGTTTGGTTGGAATGCGCACGAAGTGGATGGCCACAATATGGAAGATCTTCTTGGTGCATTAAAAAAATTTCCTGCTGAGAGTAAACCTACTGCAATTATTGCCCACACAGTAAAAGGCAGCGGTATTTCGTTTATGGAAGATGACAATAATTGGCATTATCGTATTCCTTCCGTTGAAGACCTTGCAAAAGCTAAGCTTGAATTAAAGTTAGAGGTTGAATCAGTATGAGAAATGCATTTGCTGATGAAGTGACCCAACTTGCTAAATCAGATAAGCGGGTTGTGTTATTGTCTGGTGACATTGGAAATAAGTTATTCGATGAATTTAAATTAGTCGATCAACAACGTTTTTTTAATTGCGGTATTGCAGAAGCCAATATGATGGGTGTTGCTGCCGGTATGGCGCTATCTGGATTTCGTCCCATTATTTACACCATCACACCTTTTACGACAACGCGTTGCTTTGAGCAAATCCGAGTTGACGTTTGTTATCATGAAGCGCCTGTTGTGATTGTGGGTACAGGTTCTGGATTATCTTACACAGAATTAGGCCCTACACATCATTCACTCGAAGATATGGCTATTTTACGTACGTTACCAGGCATGCGAGTGATGGCACCTAGTGATGCAACCGAATTACGTTTAACTTTGCGTGCTTGTTTGCAACAAAACAATCCTGTTTATATTCGCATCGGTAAAAAAGGCGAACCCAATATTCATGGGCATAGAACAAGTTTAGAAATTGGAAAAGTATTTGTTGTGCGTGAAGGCATAGATATAACGATATTGAGCGCTGGGACAATATTGCCAGAAGTGATTAAAGCAGCCGATTTACTCAAAGAACAAGGTATATCAGCTGAGGTAATAAGTAATCACACGATTAAGCCGCTTGATAATGAATATCTGCAATCGGCAGTAAAACGATTTAAGTTGATAGTTACCATTGAAGAGCATGGACTGATTGGCGGATTAGGTGGTGCAGTGGCTGAATGGTCTGCAAAAGAAAATAATAAAGTACCATTGCTGAGTATTGGAACGCCTGATGAATTTATGCATGAAACGGGAAGCCAGGAATATGCACGCAAGAAATATGGTTTAGTTGCAGGTTCTATTGCTGAGCGTGTTGCGGCGTGTTTGAAAAATTAATTAGTGGCCATCCTTATTTACCAGCGGTCATCCCGCGCTAAAAACTGCGCGGGATGACCGCTTCTTAACTGGCATGACAAAGAGTTTGACAATATGCGAATCGGATTTGATTTTGATAATACAATCGTTAGTTACGATGCACTTTTTCACAAAGTTGCATTAGAGCAAGGTGTGATCGATCAAACTGTTCCCATTAATAAGCTCTCAGTGCGTGATCATTTGCGTGCAACCGGTCGTGAACCTGTTTGGACAGAAATGCAAGGTTATGTTTACGGTGCGCGTATGAATGAAGCGCAATGCTATCCTGATGTATTAAATGTCATGCGACGAATGAAGCAAGCGGGACATACACTGATTATTGTTAGTCACAAAACTAAACAACCTTATTTAGGTACTCAGTATAACTTGCATGAAGCCGCGCGTGGTTGGATTGAAAAACATTTACGCGATGAAACAGGAAGAGTCATACCAACCGACCATGTTTTTTTTGAAGTGACGAAAGAAGCTAAGCTAGCACGTATTAAACAACAGCAATGTGATATTTTTATTGATGATTTACCGGAAATATTACTCGCTGCAGATTTTCCAGCTAAAACGCAACGATATTTGTTTGATCCAGAAAATCATCACAACAATGCTAATTTAACTAACATTAACGTTGTTTCATCATGGCCAATATTTGAAAGTTGTTTGTTATGATTCAATCAGAAGATCACTTGCCCCAAATTAAATCGTTACTAGAAAAAGCCAAGCTTTCAACAGATGTGTTGTCTCTGCAAAAATGTGCGCATGGCGGAAATAATCGTACTTATCGTCTTGAAACAGTTGATGGCCAATTTGCAATTAAAAAATATTTTCGTGGAACGGCTGATAAGCGTGATCGATTAGCTTCAGAATTTGCTTTCCTGGATTATGCAAAACAAGCAGCATCGCGTTTTGTTCCGTTTGCTTATGCGCAAGATGAAGAAAATGGTATAGCACTTTATGAATTTATTGAAGGCCAACCATTAAAAGCAGGTGAAATTACTGCCGATGATTTGGCACAAGCAGTCGAATTTTTTTGTTTACTCAATAATTCCAAGCTTAAAATGTTGGCACAACATTTACCGCTCGCATCAGAAGCAGGTTTTAGTATTCAAGATCATTTGGATTCAGTGAGTGCCCGAATTTGTGAGTTGCAAAAGGCTGTTTCAATTGAAAGTGAAATAAATAATGATGCAGCTAGACAGCTCATTAACAGCTTGAGTCATTGTTGGAAACAAGTAGCGGAGGAGTGTCAGCAAGCTGCAGCAATTAATCGTATGGATGTTACTGTAAAGCTAAACATTTCAGAACGTTGTATTTCACCTTCAGATTTTGGGTTTCATAATGCATTGAAATCAAATAATTCGATTCGCTTTATCGATTTTGAATATGCAGGTTGGGATGATCCTGCACGAATGGTGAATGATTTTTTTTCACAGCTAGCTGTACCCATCCCACCAAATTATTATGATTGGTTTGTGCAAGAAGTCATGGTGCCGTTTCCAGAAGCCAATTTATTGATGTTACGTGCGAGACTGCTCAAGTCGGTTTATCGCATTAAATGGTGTTGTATTGCGTTAAATATTTTTATTCCAATGCATTTGGCAAGACGTCAGTTTGCCAATCCTAATTTGAATGTCATTGACTTACGCACAGCGCAACTAGCAAAAGCAGAATTTCTTTTGAAAACTTTGGAAGTATCTAATTATGCCGCAACATATTGATTTCATGTCCGTCTTACATAAAAGTACACAACGTGATTATTTAGCTCGAGTTAATGATCCGGATTATCCGAAAGCAAAAGCAGCTGAGTTATCTAAAAGTTGGGGTTTTGATTATTGGGATGGTGATAGACGCATTTGCTATGGCGGTTATCGCTATATGGAAGGCCGATGGGAAAAAGTAGCAAGAGCCTTGGTAGAACACTATGGTATTAAACCGGGTGATAAGATTTTAGATGTTGGTTGTGGTAAAGGTTTTCTTTTATATGATTTTACCAAAGTGGTACCTGGCGTCGAAATATATGGAATTGATGTTTCCAGTTATGCTATTTCGAATTCAAAAGAAGAAATAAGAGATCATTTGCAAGTAGGCAGTGCAACTTCATTACCTTATCCAGATAATTATTTTGATTTAGTATTTTCAATTAACACATTTCATAATTTACATAACTATGAATTAGATTTAGCTTTGCGTGAATTTGAACGCGTAGGCAAACAGAATAAATATATTTGCGTTGAGTCTTATCGCAATGAAATTGAAAAAGCCAATCTGCTTTATTGGCAAGTGACTTGTGAAGCATTTTGCACACCGCAAGAATGGTTATGGTGGTTTGAATTGACTGGTTACACTGGCGATTATTCGTTTATTTATTTTGAATAACGATGCGATGGGGTCAGGCCTGACCCCACGATAATAAAAAAGGAAAACACTCATGCAATCATTACCAAAAAAAATGAAAGCAGCGATATTGACGGAGCTTAAAAAGCCTTTAACGATTGCTGAAATTGATATGCCAGAAACGCTGGCTGTTGGCCAAGTATTAGTGAAAATTCATTACAGCGGGATTTGTGGATCACAATTAGGTGAGATCGATGGTGCAAAAGGTGAAGATAAATATTTACCACATTTATTAGGTCATGAAGCATCAGGCACGGTAATGGCGGTAGGTGCGGGTGTGCGTCATGTTAAACCGGGTAATAACGTTGTTTTGCATTGGCGTAAAGGATTGGGCATTGATGCCGAAACACCAATTTATTCCTGGGAAGGTCGTAAAGTAAATGCAGGTTGGGTAACAACACTCAGTGAATATGCGATTGTGTCAGAAAATCGTGTGACTGCTATTCCTGATGATAGCGATCTTGACGTTGCGGCATTGTTTGGCTGCGCTGTGACTACAGGATTTGGCATTGTGGAAAATAATGCAAAAGTTCGTATTGGCGAATCAGTGGTTGTATTTGGTGCTGGTGGAATTGGGCTTAATATTATTCAAGCTTCTGCTTTAGTATCTGCTTATCCCATCATTGCGGTTGATATGTTTGATACTAAATTAAAGTTAGCAAAAGAAATGGGCGCTACGCATTTTATTAACAGTAAAGCTAAAGATGCTCGTACAGAAATTTTATCCATTATGAATGGCAGAAAAGTGGATGCATTTATAGATAATACCGGATCACCTGCAATCATTGAGCTTGGATATGAGTTGACACATGCACAAGGTAAAGTGGTTTTAGTGGGTGTGCCACGTAATGGTAACAATATTAATATTTATTCTTTGCCGCTGCATTTTGGAAAACAATTAACGGGGTCACACGGCGGTGAAGCTATTCCGCATCAAGATATTTCGCGCTATCACCAATTGTATCAAACAGGAAGAATTAAATTGCGTGAGTTAATTACCAATTATTTTTCACTCGATAAAGTAAATGAAGCTATCGAAAGTATGCGTAGCGGTGCAGTGCATGGTAGATGTTTAGTGAAGATGTAATTTTTTCTTTCTTATCCGTGACCTGAGTTTTTTAAGGTCGCGGAGTCTCAATGTAAAATCAATATATTCCTGCCCTTATAAATAAATCATGCTACTTAACTAAAAATGTTTAATTTTATTTATAGCATATATGCTATAATGAGGGTATTGTATGTGGAAGATAAATTATTATAATGAAAGTCTGGAAGAGGCAATATTAGCGCTTCCTGATAATTTATTAGCTCGCTATCTCAAATTTACAGATTTGATGCAAAGATATGGTGCTGATTTGGGTATGCCTCATTCAAAAGCGTTGGGAAAAGGCTTATTTGAATTGAGATTAAAATCAAAAGAAGGGATTGCTAGAGTTTTTTATTGTACTAAAGTAGGTAAAACAATATATATGTTGCATTGCTTTATTAAAAAAACTCAACACACTCCATTAAAAGAATTAAATTTAGCAAAGAAACGACTTAAAGAGGTTCAGAATGACTAAACGAGGACATGACCGATTGAAAAAAATAGCTTTAAAACGTGCAAACGTTAAAAAAGCTTATGATGATCTTGATGAAGAATTTGATTTGATTGAAGTCATGATTAATGCGCGTTTAGATGCTGGTAAAACACAAGAAGAAGTTGCTAGAGCGATGAACACGACAACTTCTGTCGTCGGTCGTTTAGAAACAGGTGGAGGAAAGCGTCAACATTCCCCGACTGTAGAAACTTTACAAAAGTATGCTAGTGCATTAAACCGAAATCTACAAATCAAATTTGTTAGGCCATCAAAAAGAATTAAGAAAAAAATCATTAAAGAAATATAGTCTACGTGTTTCACCTGGCGATAATAATGGTTTATGTCGCAATTACGTGAGATATAATTTGTTACATACCAAAATATATTTTCTTTCAACGATAATGCGGTCGATTTAGATTTTCTTGATTTTCTTCGGCTTCATCAAATAAAAGCAATATTTCTCCTTGAATAAACAATCGAAAAAAATGGCTAGGTAATCCAGCGCCTGTTTTATATCTAACACCATAATCCAGCGATCCTAATGTACATGCTAATAATGCATCTAAAAAATAACTAGTCTCTGTATTTTCTTTCAATATATTTAAAATAGTGAGTAGTAAAAAATAAGAACTTCCTAATAAGACAGATTTCATTTTATTAATTGATTGCGCGTTACGATCATCATCATGACGATGATTAGGTATTTGTACGTGTGGAAAACGTTTTGCAATAAGTTCTTTATTTAATTTTTCTAATTCTTCTAGATAGGATTTAGGAATATAATCTTCATTTCTAAGATCGTCATGGTTTTTATATTTTTCGTCTAATTGTTTTTTAAATTCTTTATCGTATAGAAAAGAGATAATAGGTGTCCGAGTAAGCGGACATAAATAGTCATCAGTGTTAGATTTTTTCAACCATTCTAGCAATGTATTAAGTTCATAAAATTTTCCGCTAGGTAAAACTTTAATTGGGTGACGTATAGCACATGTTGAGACGATGCACATTTCTTCATCTGCAATTTCAATGTTATCTTCTTCCGGTTTTCTTGGATGCATAATTTTTTCATTTTTAGATAAGAGGTCCGCGGGCACTGAATTAGCTCATGCCGCGGAATGATAGATTATTTACGGCGTAGCCAAGCGCTTGGCCAATGAGTAATGTTTTTATTCAATGAACTTTCATTAAATGGCCATGTAGGTTGTTCGAGAATAAATTCAGGATGTTTTTCTGCAAATTCACGTGCTGCTGCTGCTGGATTATCTGTATTCCACGTTGTTGTGCCACGAGGAACATCATTTAAAAATTCCATGCTACCGTCAGTTGCAACAATATAAGAACCTTTTGTTACAAAATGTGAATAAGCTTCAAGTTCTTGAGCTACATGGTTCTTTGTATGGTTTGAATCTAAAATAACTAACACAGTTTCGCCTGGCATGATGTGTTTCGCAACGTCTGCAACTATTTTAGGGTCAATAGAACTGCCTTCAATCAATGTGATAGATGAGCTTAGTTCATGTGCTTCTATTGCAGCACGATTATGTTTGCGAATTTCAATATCAATACCAACAACGCGTCCTTTACCCATTGCTTTGCATAAACTTGCATAAAGCATGAGCGAACCGCCATGCGCAACACCTGTTTCAATAATCAAATCGGGTTTAATGCGATAAATCACTTCTTGTATTCGCAGGACATCTTCTGGTAATTGAATCAGCGGGCGTCCTAACCATGAAAATGTATACGGATATTTTTCGTTCCAGCCAACTTTCAGCCATACATGAGACAAAGCTTCAAATGATTCACGAGAATACAAAGGATATTCACGACTTTCACCTTGTTCATTGATACGAACCGTAGCATCAATGGTATTGATTTCCATCTTCATTTTATAACTCTCCACTAACTGTTTATCGTTTCCAAATTTCGCCACCAGCTTATAGCACTTATCAAGCCATCATCAAGTGATAATTTAGGTGACCAACCCACTTCATTTTTTAATTTATTTACATCGGCCAAAATCTTTTGTGGTGAATGTGCAGGTTCAGGAATACTGCCAAATAATACTAACTTTTCGCGATTTAATTTTTGCGCAATAGTTGTAACGATTTCTCGAATTGTAATGGCATGACCTGAACCAATGTTAATAGGCCCTCTTATATTAGAATCCAATACGGCAGCAAGTGCATCACCCATGTCACTTACATGTAGAAAATCTCGTAGTTGATTTCCATGCGTGCACTTTGCTTCATTGCCATTTAAAAGAGTAGAAATGACATAAGGAATAAGGCGTTTTTTGTCTTCTTCGGGACCGTATGGAAAAAATATTCTGCCCCAGGCAAAGCTGCTAGCATACGTTTGATTTAATGCATGCAAACAATCATAAGCAGATTTTTTAACTTTACCGTAGAGACTAGAAGGATTTTCACTGGTTTTACCTTCAATGCATAAGCCATCAGTCCAATCATATTCAGCGCAAGTTCCAACACCTAATAAACGTTGTCCGCCACTTTTATAAAATGCTTCTGCAAGAGAAATGGTGGCTTTGAGCCAATATACATTTTCAATTGCTTCCCAGAATTTTCCGTTTTCTGTATACCAAGCAGCATGCAGTAAATGAGTAGGACGGATTTTGTTTATTAAAGTTTGATGTTGATTGCAATCAAGTAAATCACTTTGATGAAGAATAATATCGTTACGCGATAAAGATGTTGTGCGTGATGATACGACATGTACTTCATAGTTACGTTGTATCAAGGGTGTCAGTATGTGCTTGCCGATGAAGCCAGCACCGCCTGTGATTAATACTCGTTTATTCATTTGAGACCTTTATCATGGTCATTGCGTACCGGGTAGATAATTCGTTG
>DAIEGU010000165.1 GCA_027356065.1 Gammaproteobacteria bacterium | reverse complement strand
TTTACCATTGAAGTTGAACGGTCATTACGAGTGCTTGACGGTGGTTGTGTTGTATTTGATGCCGTTTCAGGTGTTGAACCTCAATCAGAAACCGTCTGGCGACAAGCTAACAAATACGCTGTACCTCGCTTGGCATTCGTTAATAAAATGGATCGTGCAGGCGCGAATTTTCTACGTGTTGTAAAAATGATTGAAACACGTTTAGGCGCTAATCCAGTGCCCATTCAATTGCCAATTGGTGCTGAAGAGAATTTTGAAGGCGTTGTTGATTTAATTAAAATGAAAGCGATTTATTGGGATGACGCTTCTCAGGGTATGGTTTTTGAAGAAAGAGATATAGCGCCTAATATGCTAGAAGAATGCAAAACTTGGCGTGAAAAAATTGTTGAAGCAGCAGGTGAAGCTTCTGAAGAATTAACTGAAAAATATCTCAATGGTGAGGAGTTAACCATTGAAGAGATCAAACAAGGCTTACGTAAACGTACTTTAAATAATGAAATTGTGCCAATTTTATGTGGTTCAGCTTTCAAAAATAAAGGGGTGCAGGCAATGTTGGATGCAGTAATTGAGTATTTACCTGCACCGGTAGATGTCCCTGCAATTAAAGGCACATTAGATGATGCAGCAAAAACACCATCTGAACGACATCCTTCTGATGAAGAACCATTTTCTGCATTGGCATTTAAAATTGCTACCGATCCCTATGTTGGTACATTAACTTATTTCCGTGTTTATTCCGGCGTTTTATCCAGTGGCGACACTATTTTAAATTCCACGAAAGATAAAAGAGAAAGAATTGGTCGTATATTGCAAATGCATGCCAATTCACGCGAAGAAATCAAAGAAGTCCGTGCGGGAGATATCGCAGCTGCAGTAGGTCTTAAATCAGCTACTACGGGTGATACATTATGTAACGAAGATAAGGCAATTATTCTTGAACGTATGGAATTTCCTGAACCCGTTATTTCTGTGGCAGTAGAACCAAAAACTAAAGCTGACCAAGAAAAAATGGGTATTGCACTGGGTAAGCTGGCACAAGAAGATCCTTCATTCAGAGTGCATACTGATGAAGAATCAGGACAAACCATTATCGCAGGTATGGGTGAGTTGCATTTAGAAATTATTGTTGACCGAATGAAGCGCGAATTTAATGTGGAAGCCAATGTCGGTAAACCACAAGTGAATTATCGCGAAACCATTCGTAAGCCGATTGAACAAGAAGGTAAGTTTGTGCGTCAATCAGGTGGTCGCGGTCAATATGGTCATGTTTGGGTTAAGATTGAACCTACTGAACCAGGTACTGGTTATACATTTGAGAATGCTATCGTGGGCGGTGCTATTCCCCGTGAATATATCCCTGCTGTTGATAAAGGTATTCAAGAACAAATGAAAAATGGTGTTATCGCTGGTTATCCTGTTGTTGACGTCAAGGTTGTGTTATTTGATGGTTCTTACCATGATGTGGACTCCAGTGAAATGGCATTTAAAATCGCTGGTTCTATGGCGTTCAAAGAAGGTGCTCGTAAGGCAAATCCGGTATTACTCGAACCTATCATGAAAGTTGAAGTAGTAACGCCTGAAGATTATATGGGCGATGTGATGGGTGATTTGAATAGACGTCGTGGCATTTTACAGGGTATGGATGATAGTCCATCCGGTAAAGTGGTTACTGCCGAAGTGCCATTGTCTGAAATGTTTGGTTACGCTACAGCGTTACGTTCTGCAACTCAAGGTAGAGCAACATATTCAATGGAGTTTATTAAATACAGCGAAGCGCCATCTAGTGTTGCCGATGCAGTAATTAATAGTCGAGAGAAAGCATAGTTAATATTGCCCTAGGTTCATTCTCTCTGAAGGAGAGGACTAGGGTGAGGTTTTTTTATAATTTAATTTTTATTGAGAGGTATCTACAGTGTCTAAGGAAAAATTTTCGCGCACGAAACCACATTTAAATGTAGGAACGATAGGCCATGTGGATCATGGAAAGACGACGTTAACGGCGGCGTTGACGAAGGTAATGGCGGAGACATATGGCGGAGAATTTCGCGCGTATGATCAAATTGA
The DNA here is from genome assembly GCA_027356065.1 of Gammaproteobacteria bacterium. Lineage (GTDB taxonomy): Bacteria > Pseudomonadota > Gammaproteobacteria > DSM-16500 > DSM-16500 > Aquicella. Next base: position 3,422 of record DAIEGU010000165.1, on the reverse strand, counting down.
TAATGCCCCGGAAGAAAGAGCACGAGGAATAACGATAGCAACAGCGCACGTAGAATATCAATCAGAAAAGAGACACTATGCGCATGTGGATTGCCCTGGACACGCAGACTATGTGAAGAACATGATAACTGGAGCGGCCCAAATGGACGGCGCAATCTTGGTGGTATCAGCAGCAGATGGCCCAATGCCACAAACCCGCGAACACATTTTGTTAGCAAGACAGGTAGGCGTGCCATACATTGTTGTGTACATGAACAAAGCGGACATGGTAGATGATAAAGAATTATTAGAATTGGTTGAAATGGAAATCAGAGATTTATTGAGTAGTTACAATTTCCCTGGAGACAAAACCCCATTAGTGATTGGTTCAGCATTGAAAGCCTTAGAAGGTGATCAGAGTGAAATAGGTGTGCCATCAGTCATCAAGTTAGTGAAAGAGATGGATGAGTATTTCCCGGAGCCAGTGCGGGTGATAGACAAACCATTCTTGTTACCGATAGAAGACGTATTCTCAATCTCAGGCCGAGGAACAGTAGTAACCGGTCGAGTGGAAAGAGGAATTGTGAAAGTAGGTGAAGAAGTTGAAGTGGTAGGAATCAGACCAACCCAAGTAACGACAGTTACTGGTGTAGAAATGTTTCGTAAATTATTAGACGAAGGTCGAGCAGGAGATAACGTTGGTGTATTGTTACGTGGCTTGAAGAGAGATGATGTAGAAAGAGGCCAGGTATTAGCGCATAAAGGCAGCATAACGCCGCACACAAAGTTTGAAGCAGAAGTGTATGTATTGTCCAAAGAAGAAGGAGGCCGTCATACGCCATTTTTCAAAGGATACCGTCCACAGTTTTACTTCAGAACGACAGACGTGACTGGCTCAGTAGAATTGCCCGCAGGAGTAGAGATGGTAATGCCAGGAGATAACATCAAGATGGTAGTGACCTTAATAGCGCCTATTGCGATGGAAGAAGGTTTAAGATTCGCGATACGAGAAGGCGGTCGTACCGTTGGTGCTGGTGTTGTAGCTAAAGTGGTTGAGTAGATTAATTAGTAAAGTTTGAGGAGTTTTTGTCGCTGCTTTTGCGGTTGTAAGCGGGAGAGTTTGATGGCGCAGGATCTCGTTTGAAGACGAACCCGCGTCCTGCGATCGCAAGATACGTCCCTGTATCTTACGGTCTTCAAACGAGATCCTGCGCCATCAAACTCTTGTGCTTCGTAAGGGAACTTAGTGGTACGCTTGTTATATATTCCTCAGTTAGTAGATGGAGCTCAACAATTTAGATTGTTTGGAAGAAGGTGGGATATATAAATTAGTAGTGTAGCCCGGGCAAAGAAGCTGGAGCGGCGAGACGGGTTAATAATTTAGGATTTAGGCCAGTAGCTCAATTGGCAGAGCGACGGTCTCCAAAACCGTAGGTTGGGGGTTCGATTCCCTCCTGGCCTGCCATATCGGGCGGGTAATGTATTTATTGTTTTTTATTAGGTTAATTGTCGAATGAATGTTATGACAGAAAATGCGCCGAAATTTGATGTGTTGAAATGGTTGACTGTAGTTGTACTCATCGCTGGTGCAATTGCGGGCAATGTTTACTTTGAAAATCAACCTGCTGCGTTAAGAATTGCGGCAATGATTTTGATCGGTTTGGTGGTGGTAAGCATTGCAGCTTTTACTGAAAAAGGTCGAAAAGTCATTGCATTTGCGCAAGATTCAAGAATAGAAATGCGGAAAGTGGTTTGGCCTACTCGACAAGAAACAGTACAAGTGACTTTGTTGGTCGTTGGGATAGTTGTCATTACAGCATTATTTTTGTGGGGAATTGATACTGTGTTATTATGGATGGTTCAATATATTACCGGACAAAGAGGTTAAATAATGCCAAAATCTCATACTACAACACCAGAAAGCGCTTTAGGTGGCAAGCAATGGTATGTATTAAAAGTACATTCTAATGCCGAGCAATATGTTTTAAAAAGTATAAAAGAAGCTATTGCAAGACAATCTTCTGATATTCAATCTAAATTTGGCGAAATATTAGTACCTATTGAAGAAGTCGTAGAAATGAAATCGGGTAAAAAATATCAGACAGAACGAAAATTTTACCCTGGATATGTGTTTATTCATATGGATTTAGATGATGATACTTGGCATTTAGTGACACAAATTACTAAGGTTTCGGGTTTTGTGGGTGGTACAAAAGAAAATAAAGGTAAGCCAAAACCGATATCTGAAGCTGATGCTGAAAAAATGTTACAAAGAGTACATGAAAGTGCAGAAAAACCAAGGCCTAAGATATTGTTTGAACCTGGTGAGGTTGTGCGGGTTGTATCTGGTCCGTTTGCTGACTTTAATGGTGTGGTCGAAGAAGTTAACTACGAAAAAAATCGTTTGCGTGTTGCGGTGTTAATTTTTGGTCGTTCAACGCCGGTAGAATTAGAATTTAGCCAAGTGGCTAAAGGATAGTATTGATCCTTCTTTAGTAAATTTCAAAGAATGTTCAAAGCGATTTTTTCCTTCGCGCCAAAGGAGAGAAGGAAAGAAGAGGTATTTTTTTATTTTTAACTGGGGAGCTTATTTATTTAAGCGCTTGTACCCGAGGAGATTTTAAATGGCAAAAAAGATTCAAACTTACATTAAGTTGCAAGTGAAAGCAGGTCAAGCTAATCCTAGTCCACCTATTGGTCCAGCATTGGGTCAGCATGGTGTGAACATCATGGAATTTTGTAAAGCATTTAATGCTAAAACGCAATCGATGGAACAAGGCTTGCCACTTCCCGTTGTAATCACTGTTTATAATGATCGTAGTTTTACTTTCATTACCAAAACACCTCCAGCATCCGTTTTATTACTTAAGCTTATTCCTGGTGGGAAAGGCAGTAGTACTCCGCATACTAATAAAGTTGGAAAAGTAACACGTAAACAACTCGAAGATATCGCCAAATTGAAGATGCCAGATCTCACTGCCGCAGATATGGAAGCTGCTATTCGTACCATCGCTGGTACTGCTCGCAGTATGGGTATTGAGGTTGAAGGCGTTGATGGGGCGAAATAATCATGACTAAATTAGCGAAAAAGTATAAAGCTGCTCGTGAAAAAGTGGTTGCAGGTAAGCAATATCCTGTATTAGAAGCATTGAAATTAATTAAAGAAATTTCTTTTGCAAAATTTAATGAAAGTGTCGATGTGAGCATTAATCTCGGTATTGATACACGTAAAAGTGATCAAGTTGTTCGTGGTGCTACCGTGTTACCTTTTGGTACTGGTAAATCAGTTCGTGTGGCCGTATTTGCACAAGGCGCTAACGCAGAAGCGGCTAAACAAGCAGGTGCAGAAATCGTGGGATTTGATGATCTGGCTGAAACCATTAAAGCGGGCAAAATGGATTTTGATGTATTAATAGCTAGCCCCGATGCAATGCGTATCGTTG
>DAIEGU010000149.1 GCA_027356065.1 Gammaproteobacteria bacterium | reverse complement strand
ACTCCCCTAATTCAGCGTGTATTCCTCTGCTAATTTGAGAGCCTAATAATGCTTCTGATACTTGCAATTCAACTGCACGTGCATCAAATTTATCGCGTATGCCTGCACCCATTTCTACTAATTGTGTTAGAACTGCTGCCGTACCCACGGTCAATGCCGTTTGTCCTGCTGTTACCCAAGAATCAACGCCAGGTAACGTTGCTCCAACAGCTGCTGTTACTGCTGTTTCTAACATTTCTGTCGTCGAAAATTTTTCTTGTCCTCCCAATCCAATCGCTACGCCTTGGATTTCAGCATCACCGATAGCGACAAGTGCAGCTGTTGCAGCATAAAAAGAAATTCCTTCCAGACCCATCACAGCCGGCCCTGCTAAGTAGGGCGCAACAGCGACCACAATTGCTACCGCAACAATTTTTGCTATGTCTCCCAACCCAAAACGGTGTGTTTTTTTTGGTTCTGGCGGCAATGGCGTTATCAAATGCGGCGACAGACTGCCCATAATGATATTCATAAATTGCTGATAAGGCTTTGCCACACCCGTATGATTTAACGATGGAATAAAAGGTGGTAACTTTAATTTCTGTCCTGGCTTTACTTGCTCCATCGGCAGCAAACCATTCATTAATGCAATCACAACAGCTGCTTCACTGTCACCATACAAATGTTCAGCAATCGATAGAATCGATTCACCATGATTTACTTCGTATTCACGTAATCCTGCTTGCAGTGACGTATCAGCTTGAGGAATAAGTGGATTGATGGGCACAGGTTTTGTTTCATCCGTATCATGATATTTTGCAACTGAATTGACTGGCTCTTGCAACGTAATCTGATTCATCAGTCGTAATGCAGCTATATTTTCTGAATCCTTCGAATGGTCTGCATGATTATTGCAATTTGCTGCTGCCATTCGCCAACCAACATATTCCGTTTCATAGCCACCTAATATCTGTCCTTGCTGGTTATGCAAAAATTGATAAGCTTTATTAACATGCCTATCTGGCATCGCTGATATCGGAATATATTGCTTACTCAGCACTTCTCCATTGGATGTGGTTTCAAAATAAATATTCGGTGCATAGCAATGATCTTGCCCCAACTCATCTTCTGCAGTGGTCTTCGCATTGACGGTATCATTCGAATCAAAAAAATAATTATCCATTCTTTCTGGTGTGGTTTGATTGTTCGCTGTCCGCTTACCAAACATCGCTTCTATGGTGGTTGCTTCATGGCCTACATAAGAAAAACGATAATGGTCTTCAATGGTTGTTTGAGGCGGCCGATACGTAAAAACTTGCTGGGCGAGCGGTAAACCCATTTCACTCGTTGAAGTCGTATTGACTGTTCGATTAAGTGAATACTTGTTATCAGTAAATTTTTCCTTTGTTTGCCAACCATTGTCATTCGCTTCTAACTTTCGTTCAGTATAATGGCCTTCAAAATGTTCCTTATAATTATTTAACCAGCCATCTTGATGGTAATTTCGTTCTGTGACAAACCCAGTACTTGCTCCCGTAAATTTCAATTGTCCATCATCGTTATATTCAATTTGTGCGGTAACTGTCTTACCATCTGGCGTAATGCTTCTTTCTAATGAGCGCATGCCTTCTAAATATTCAAACTGCATACCGCGACCTGGTGCAATTGCAATTTTTTGTTGATGTGGATCTAAAACTCCATTTTCAATTGTCACTTTATTTTCTGCATTATGTTCATGCCATTCATCAAAGAATTTTTTATAATGATAATTGCATTTTGAATTCATGCAGGCGAACGATAAATCAGCGTGAATATGTTTTCGATTACCCACTGCATCAAAACCGGTCTCAAATGTAACTGTGTTATAACCCGGATAAAACGATTGTCGCTTATCAACCAACAAGGCATCGCGGCCTAATTCATCATAGCCGGTCTCAACAGACTGGATGGTCTCGTTGTTTTTTCTAATTTCAGTTTTTTGTCGTCGGCCTTCGCTGTCATTGGTATAAAGCGTTTGCGTGCCTAATCCACGATCAATTTCCTCTTCTAATTGACCATAACTATAGTTAAATTCTTTATCCATGTCAGGGACAGGATTAAAGTGCGTTTGATAATGAAACCAATCACCTTTTGCTGCATGTTCAAGGTTACGAGTCACACTCATGGTTTGGCGAAGAACGGGCCCGCCAATTGAATACTGACGCTTCATTCGTTTATTAAAGTCCGTTTCAGTAACGATTTTCTTTTCGCCTAAATTGACATGCTCTTCAACATTACCAAAATAATCACGCTTCCATGATTGCGTTGTATTATCGGGATTTAATACGGAAATCGGCGCGCCGGTATAATGGTTTTCAGTTTTAGTCACTTGCCCCAGCGGTAAATAACGTTCTGCAATGTTGCCGTGCACATCATTGTTGTATCGGACTGTACTGCCAGAGGGTTCTTGCACGCTCGCTAAATTTTTCTTTTCGTCATAAGCACGTACCACTTGCCGCCCAGATGGAAAAGTGGTTTTTAAAACGTTATTTGTCGGCGCATACGTGTATTGCCAAATTTTACCGCGCGAGTTTTTTAATTCAGTTAATTGCGATAAGGCATTTAATTCACGCGTTTCTGTCCGTGTCAATTCTGCTGTCACATGCGATACAAACTGGCCTGCTTCATCACGCTCCAAAACGTCTGTATTGTTATTGGCATCCGTTGTACCTATTTGCAAACCTCTGACATTGAACCCATGTTTTGTCACTGGCCGTGCGCGTGTGGTCACGCCGTTTGAACCGACAACATTCGTTTCAGGCTGTGTTTGCTGGACCAAATGATTAAGATAATCAAACTCGTTATCGGTTTCATGACCGAAACTATCAACTTCTTTTTCAGCATTGTTCCATCGATCTAAATGTGATTGATGCGTTGGCAAACTATTTTTTGTTTTAAACCAAACAGGAGATTTAAACGCAATATGACGACCTTTCGCATCTAATATCGTTTCAGTACGATCAAGACGTTTTGCATCCCAGGTTAATAACTCATCCAATTCAGCATAATTTACTTTGCTTAAATCATCATTCGGTGCACGAAGTTTTAATGTTTGTAGACCACGCAAATCATACAGCGGAACGGTATTGGCACCATTTTCATTGTTCGTACACCAAGCGCGTCCTTCCGTATCTAATTGACGAAACATGTCCCAGTGAATACCGTCAGCACTTTCACCGGTCACTTCATTAAACACATTATATTGGGTATGCACCGCATCTATTTCTTTACCGTCGCGGAAATTACCTACTTTTATTGTGTTGTTTGCA
>DAIEGU010000146.1 GCA_027356065.1 Gammaproteobacteria bacterium | reverse complement strand
GCGCGGGATGACAACGGAGAAAAGTACGTGGAGTTTATGAAGGACGCTATCAGCCTCAGGGCGAACGGATTTATTTCATCGCCACATTATCTACCTATCCAAACTCACATCGGCTAAAATTTCTTTTGCGTTCATACGAGCTAAACTTTTCTGAATGCGGCGTAAGCCTTTATCAACACTTTTCTGACGTGTGCTTAAATGTGGATTTAATATTGTAGTCGCATGATTCACATGATCAAGATACGGAATCAAAATTTCTGATGGCAGAAATGTCATGTGATGGCCTGCCTCAATCAATCGCTTATGCATATCTTTGCCAGCAACCATATCACCATCACCAAAGTGCAAATTCAATTTTCGTATTAAGTCCATACGGTACATCGCGCAATGGCTGCGTAAGTAATAGTAATTTTTTCCTATGCCTTCAAGACCATGTTGATGATTGCCCGTTAAGCGATAATAGATACGCTGAATATTACGCTCCATATGTTTCAAGAAACGCTTGATCATAGGCTTGTCTTCAAGTTTCCACGATCCAACGCCTGCAATGATAGGATTTTTCTCTATTTCGGTAATAAGAAATTCTAGCCATTTGGGATGCTTAATTAAGGTATCTGTGTGGATGGATAACACGTAAGGAGTGGTTACCCGCTCAAGCGCCATATCCAATGCACGTGCATGCGATTGCACAGGCGATTCGCCCGGAATTGCTTTACGCTCAATTAATTCAATCCAGGAAACGGTACGAAGATAATCCAAGGACTCATCTTGAGAGTCATTATCAATAACAATGACATGTGCTTTCGTGAAGTCAGTTCGCTTACGAATCAAGCGCAAACATAACTTAGTTAAATCGAGAGTTTTATAATTCGGTATTAAAATCGTCACTAACGGCTGCATTAGCTTCTCGCCCCTATTCCCAATAACAAAAGGTGGTCATTATAATACGTTTGGCTTAAAATCCCCAGCATCTTCACCATTAGAGGTTGTAATGAAAGGTATCGTTTTAGCTGGGGGTCTTGGCACCCGTCTTTTTCCTGCTACCCGCTCGATTAGCAAGCAATTATTGCCAATTTACGATAAACCCATGATTTATTATCCGCTGTGCACCTTAATGCACGCAGGAATTCATGACATTCTTATCATTACCACGCCCCATGAAACCCACATGTTCCAAGCACTTTTAGGCGATGGTTCGCAATGGGGAATTAATTTATCTTATGCTACTCAGGCGAGCCCGGCAGGCATTGCGCAAGCATTCTTAATAGCCGAACAGTTTATAGGTAGCGACTCTGTTTGCCTGGTTCTTGGTGATAACATTCTCTATGGCGAAGGCTTATCGGAAAAATTACAACTAGCCGCCACTAAAACAGACGGTGCTACCATTTTCGGTTACTACGTTTCAGATCCTGAACGCTACGGTGTCATTAGCTTCAATAAAAAAAATGAACCTATCGATATTATTGAAAAGCCAACTTCGCCCACTTCAAATTACGCTGTAATCGGTATTTATTTTTATGACAATGATGTTATTCAAGTTGCAAAAGAATTAAAGCCTTCAGCACGAGGCGAATTAGAAATCACCGATGTTAATCGACATTACTTAAATTGCAAAAAATTGCATGTTGAAAAATTAGGACGTGGAACAGCGTGGCTAGATACTGGAACACATAAATCCATGTTAGACGCTGCTAATTTTATTTATGTACTTGAACAAAGACAGGGATTAAAAATTGGTAGTCCCGAAGAAGTTGCCTGGCGCATGAAACTCATATCCACACAACAACTAGAAGCGCTTGCTGCAACACAAATAAAAAGCGGCTACGGCGAATACTTATTAAATTTAATCGAATAAAAAATCGAGTAGGAATATGAATATTATTGATGCTCCGCTGTCTGGTTTAATCATCCTTGAAACAAAATTATTTAGTGACCTGCGTGGTTATTTTTATGAAGGATATCAACAAACTCGTTACTCTGATTTAGGTATGCCGCCCTTTGTGCAAGATAATATGTCACGCTCAAAACAAAATGTCTTACGTGGACTCCATTATCAATTACCCCATGCACAAGGAAAATTAGTAGGTGTTACGCGTGGAAAAGTTTGGGATGTTGTTGTTGATATACGCAAAACATCACCTACATTTGGAAAATGGTTTAGCATTGTCTTAAGCGATGAAAATCATTTACAAATGTATATTCCGCCTGGATTTGCGCATGGATTTTGTGTGCTATCACCTGAAGCAGATTTTTACTATAAATGCACTGATTTTTACACACCTGCTTCTGAGCGCGGCATTATTTGGAATGATCCACGTCTAAATATTGAATGGCCGATCACAAATCCTATTTTATCACCAAAAGACGAAATTTATTCTCCATTACACGAGATTCCTCATGACCAACTCTTTGCCTAGAATTTTAATTACGGGTGGTAATGGACAACTTGCTCAAGCATTGCGACAACATGCACTTACAAATAAATTTCAATTATCTTTTCGTTCGCACGCAGAAATGGATATCTCGAATCTACATTCTGTGACAACAGTCATAAAAGAATTTTCTCCTGATGCCATTATTAACACAGCTGCTTACACAGCCGTAGACAAAGCAGAATCCGATGAAGATGCAGCCATGCAAGCGAATTATCAAGGTGCAAAAAATCTTGCTATCGCAAGTCATGAAGCTGTTGTTCCACTGATTCATCTCTCAACTGATTATGTTTTTGATGGTGAAGCTACCATCCCTTATTCCGAAGAAGCGCTAACAAATCCGATTAATATTTATGGCAAGAGTAAATATTTGGGCGAAGAAGCTATACGTGAACACTGCACGCAACATATTATTTTACGCGTAAGCGGCGTGTTTAGTGAATTTGGTAATAATTTTTTTAAAACTATATTGCGTCTTGCTGCAGAAAGAAATGAATTACGCATTGTTGCTGATCAAATGACTTGTCCTACTGATGCGAATGATATAGCACGTGTTATTTTTAATCTGTTAGCAGCTGAAGAAAAATCATTTGGTACGTATCATTATTGCGGTAAAAATGCTGTTTCTTGGCATGAATTTGCAACCGCCATTATCAGCGAAGCAAAAAAATATAAACCGCTCTTAGTAGAAAACATACAAGCAATTCCAGCATCCGCTTATCCAACACCTGCAAGACGCCCTGCTTATTCAGTGTTTAATTGTAAAAAAATCGAAAACCATTTTGGTATCACGCAAACTCCGCTTGCTGCATCGATTCAACAAGTAGCAGCTGTATTATTACAGAGGTCATGATGCAAGCTTATCAACCACGCTCAATGTTAGTAACAGGTGGTGCAGGTTTTATTGGCGCGAATTTTATTCGTCACCTACTTACCCATGAACCCACTATCAATATTATTAATTTAGATAAACTGACTTATGCGGGTTCACTGGATAATTTAAAACAATTACCGAATGAAACACATTATCATTTTATTCAAGGTGATATTAATAATGTCACCTTGTTAAATCAAATTATGCAGCAACATAATATCGATACTATCGTACATTTTGCTGCTGAAAGTCATGTTGATCGATCAATTGCATCACCTGAACAATTTATTGAAACCAACGTAGTAGGAACATTCAGATTACTGGAAGCAGCACGAAAATATTGGTTTGATATTGCAAAAATGAATATAGACTCTTGTCGCTTTCATCATATTTCTACCGATGAAGTATTTGGTTCGCTACAATTGCATGATGCGCTTTTTACTGAACGCACGCCTTATCAACCCAGGTCACCTTATTCTGCATCGAAAGCTGGTTCAGATCATTTAGTCAATGCCTATCATCATACGTTTGGTTTGCCGATCACATTATCAAATTGTTCTAATAATTATGGCCCTTATCAACATGCAGAAAAATTTATTCCCACTGTTATTCGTGCTTGCTTAAATCAAACACGTATTCCTATTTATGGTAATGGCAAAAATATCCGCGACTGGCTTTATGTTGATGATCATTGTCGAGGCATCATGCAAATCTTAAAACAGGGAAAAGTGGGTGATAATTATAATATTGGCGGCAATAATGAATGGGAAAATATTGCCGTAGCACGCTATATTTGCGAACAAATGGATGAATTAAAGCCACGCGCTTCCTCGCATGTTAATTTGCTTGAATTTGTCACTGATAGACCTGGACATGATTTTCGTTCTGCGATTGACAGCAGCAAAATGCAGAATGAATTGCATTGGTCACCTGTAGAAACGTTTGAATCGGGTATTAGAAAAACCATTGAATTTTATTGCCAAATAAGTAAGTGATATTTGCGTTTGTTCTAGTAAGCATTGATCCAGCATTATCGTTGTAAGCCGCCCCCTGGGGTCAGGCCTGACCCCGAGCGCGGTATTTTTATCACATACTAGGAGATTTTTTCTCTTGTTTCATATGCGCTTTTATTGCATTTTCTTTTACCGATTTCAGTAATTTCTCCGGATCTTTAGGTATTGTAACTTCATCGCCATATAATGCTTGATGGGCCAGTCTAGGCTCACCTAATCTGACTAACGCTTTTATGGCGTATATAAATTGCTTATCCATGTTCTGCTTTTTAAACTGCAATGCATTTTTATAAATTTGAGTAGCAAGTCCTGGGTGATGTAGAGCAACATATTTAAATATTTGATCGCCTTTCTCATGTTCTCTCTGCTTAGAAACAAAAAACGTTACTAATTTATTTCGTTGCTTCACTGTATCCATTTTTCTTATTTCTGTTTCATAAAATGGGTCTGTTAAAATTTTATGTTGAAGTGCATCATCATGCTGGCCTTCTTGAATGTAACTTAACACATACTCAAGTGGTAATGATCCACCAAGCATTTGCTTTACTTCTCGGTGAGCAAATTCCTCTTTGGCCACCATGTCATTAATGGCTTTGTTAGCAACTTGAAAACGCATTTGTAAATCAATATCAGCACGAAAATCAGCGCTCTCTTGAAATTTTGCTAATAGAGGCATCATTAAATTATTAGCGATGCTTGTTATAATATAAATTCGTAATTCTTCTTGTTTTTCTATGCCTATTTTTTTGAGAAGATGTTGCAAACCCATTTCGTTAATGAACTCTGAATTCAAAATATAGTTATTTATTTCGGGCGCAAAAACCATGACTTGCGAAGCAATCATTTTCAGTAATTGAATATAGAATTCTCGTAATTTTTGTACGCTATCTTTATCAACTTGCAAATAGATAGCTGGCTGCTCGGGTGGATAATTGATAAGATCATTATCTTGTTGGCTCAGATTTTCTCTATTTTTCCTTTTTAATAGCAACTCTTCAATTCTTGCTAAATTAGCAATATCTCGATGACCTTTACTTATTAATTTAGCCATGTCTGTAGTTTCAGCATATTGAGTAGGGCTAAATTCAAGCATTTTTAAAAACCCGGACAACCCTTTTAATAATGCTGCTTCTTCTGTTTTAGAAAAATAATAAGGAACATGGTTTGCAATGCGAGAAAAAGTATCAGAATTAGGAGCCACAATTGCATCATGTACATCAGATTCAATTGACCCTTTATCTTTAAATTCTATTTTGTCTTGTCTCTGTTTTTTGATTGCTTCAATTAAGGATGGCATAGCATCAACTCCTCGTTTTACATTCTTATATATTTATTATTATAGAATAAGCTTAAAACAGGATTAAAACTTGCCTCTCAATGATATCAATAACCTACTGCATATATTTGGCCGGTTTGTGCACCTTCTACACTTTTGCTAAAAGCAAGTGCCACCTGCGCTGCTGGAACAGGCATAAACCCATGAAAATAATCGCCATAAAGTGACATAGATTCGGTAAGAACAGTGGGACTCACTACATTAATGCGCACACCGCGTGGCATTTCAATGGCTGCTGCTTTTACAAAGCTATTTAACGCACCATTTACCATGGAAGCCGATGAACCGTATCGAATGGGATCATCGCTTAAAATTCCGCTGGTTAAAGTAAAAGAACCATTATCATTAATATGACGTAACCCTGCTAAAACCAGATTGACTTGCCCCATTAATTTATCATTTAAACCGATTGCATATTTTTCAGGCGTCATGCCCAATAAATCTTCGAAATGTACTTTACCGACCGTTGATATCAATGCATCAAATTGACCTATGGTTTGATACATGTGTTCGATAGAAGCAAGATTGGTAATATCAACTTGTATATCTCCTTTACTATGCGATACGGTGATAAGGGTATGTCTATTACCTAATTCTTTTACTACCGCTTTTCCAACGGTACCTGTACCGCCAACGACAACAATTTTCATTATTGCTTCCTCTAAGTTTCTTTGTAAGTTGATTAAACACAATACGTTTAGCTCAACTTACTATAAAATGTCATCCTAATTTATTAAAGGAATGTTTAGCGGACCTCGAATATCAGGAATTAAACGTAACACCGCATCTAAATTCTAAGACTTTTAATGTCACCTAACACTTTAACAACTTCTTCTGCAGCTGGCCTTTGTTTTGGGTTTTGTTCCCAGCATCGTGTAATTAATGCTGCATACTTAGGTTCGCAGTCTGAAGGGATTATTTCTCTGAAGCCACCTTGAACTAATTTAAAAAATGCTCTTCGTTCTTCTTTACTTTTAAATTCAAAACTTACATAGGGCAGAGTTAATGTTTTTAATTCCCAAGCAACCATACCCAAACTATAAATATCTGCTTTGTGAGTAGCTTGCTCAACACCTATCTCAGGCGCTCTCCATCTAAGCGTACCTAAAATATCTGTTAATTCTTCATAAGCATAATCTGCAAAACCAAAATCAGCTAATTTTGCGTTGCCTTCTGTTGTTAGCAAAATGTTATCACTCTTAAGATCAAGATGGACAATTTGTATGTTAGCTAAAAAATCAAGAGCATAAGCTACGTCTGTTAATATTTTAATAGATGCTACATCAGTCAAATATTTTTTATTTTTTCTAATGCATGTATAAAGCGAACCTCTTGGCAGATATTCCAATGCAAGCTGATATTTGCATAAACCATCTATTGGAAACATTTCGATTATCTTTTCGCGATGAGGATCCGTTTTCGGTAAATGATCGTGTTGTTGATTAACATAAGAAAGTATTCTTTTTTCTTTTTCCATCGCTGCTATCTTATACTGACTATTTTCTTTAGGTTCTTTTAAAGCAAACTGTTTATTAGAAAATAAGCATAGCCAAACACTTCCATATCCTCCCTCACCAAGCAATTTTTGTCGAACTATTTTTGGTGGAGGAATTATTTCTTCTTCATCACTTTCAGATGAAGAAGAACCAGTGGAACTAGATAAATTATTTTTCGCAGCTTTCGTTGTTTCATTATCTATGAAACTTTCAATTTTTCTTTTTTTGGTTTCTACACTATTGTCTCTACTTTCCATAAACTCCTCGTGATGATTATTATATGAATTAAGTTAGATGACAGTTGTAGATTGAGCAGTGCGTGCACGAAGATGCGGTTAACTCAACTTACTACTGATTAAAACAGTGTCTTTAGCTTATCGACTATGAACCAATTACCTTCGAGCAATTTTAAATCTAGCAATTCTGCCAAATATACCCATCGAAGCTGCTGGTTTTCCTTGCTGTGTGGCTCGTCAGAAAATTTTTCTACTAACCACAATTCCAATATGACGGTTTTATCCGGATAATGATGCGTATGCTGAAACCAATGATGTGCCGACTCAACATGAATGCCCAATTCTTCGTGTAATTCACGTGAAAGCGCTTGATAGCCTGTTTCATTCGGCTCTATCTTGCCACCTGGAAATTCCCAATAACCGCTATACGGCTTACCTTGAGGCCGCTCAGCAACGAGCATTTTCCCATCACGCTTAACAATACCAACGACAACGTGTACCAACACGGCTTGCATCCGTTAATCTAATTTTCCGTGGCATTGTTTATATTTCTTATTTGAACCGCAGGGACAAGGATCATTGCGTCCTGTTTTTGGTGCGTTACGCGTAAAAGTTTCATTTGCAGCAAGCGGCATTTGCTCTTCTTCAGCAACCATTTGTTCTGATAATTGTATAGCATCCATTTCAGAATGCTTAAATTGCATGCGTTGTTCATTCCACGTCTGCCGATTTTGCGCTTCGATTTGTTCAACATCTTGTTCCATGCGAACTTCAAATTTGCTGAGCGCAGAAATGACTTGATAGTTAATCTTATCAAGTAATTGTGCAAACAATTCAAATGATTCGCGTTTATATTCTTGCTTAGGATTTTTTTGCGCATAACCGCGTAAATGTATACCTTGACGCAAATAATCCATTGCAGCTAAGTGTTCACGCCAACAAGTATCTAATGTTTGTAGCATGATCGCTTTTTCAAACTGCCGCATCACATGATCACCCACTTTAGCTTCTTTGTCTTTATAAGCAGCCATACACGCTTCACGTATGCGTTCACGAATTTGGTCTTCATCAAGCGTTTTATCTTGCTCAAGCCAAGTATGCACCGGCAATGTTAAATCAAAATCATTTTGTAATTGTTTTTCTAATGTTTCCACATCCCACGCTTCTTCCATACTGTGTGGTGGAATATAAGAAGTGACTAATTGATCCATGACTCGACCAATGGATTCAGCAATAACTTGCTGAATATTATCAATCGCCAACAATTCATCGCGCTGACCATAAATAACTTTACGCTGTTCATTTGCAACGTCATCGTATTCAAGCAATTGCTTACGCACATCAAAGTTGTAAGCTTCAACTTTACGCTGAGCATTTTCAATGCTGCGAGATAACATACGCGATTCCAATGCAGCACCTTTTTCCATACCGATACGCTGCATTAATGTGTTTAAGCGATCTCCACCAAAAATTCGCAATAAATTATCTTGTAGAGACAAATAAAAACGTGATCGCCCGGAATCACCTTGACGACCAGAACGGCCGCGTAATTGATTATCAATTCGGCGTGATTCATGACGCTCTGTTCCTAACACATATAATCCGCCGGCTTTTACAACTTGCTGATGACGTTCTCGCCATGCTTTTTTATGTGCCTCAATATCTTCAGCCGATGGATTTTCTAACGCTTTTAATTCAGCTTCCATATTGCCGCCCAACACAATATCGGTCCCACGGCCAGCCATATTAGTAGCAATGGTTACCGCTCCCGGACGACCTGCTTCAGCAACGATTTGTGCTTCTTTTTCGTGAAACTTGGCATTTAATACTTGATGAGGAATTTTTTCTCGTTTCAATAACTCTGATAAATGTTCAGATGCTTCAATTGAGGTTGTACCGACTAAAATGGGTTGAGCTGTTGCATTTGTCTTTTTGATATCGTCAACAATAGCTGTAAATTTTTCTTCAGCAGACATGTACACATAGTCTGGCAGGTCTTCACGCACCATAGGCTTATGCGTAGGAATTACAATAACTTCTAATCCATAAATTTGCTGGAATTCGTATGCTTCCGTATCAGCAGTGCCCGTCATACCTGCTAATTTATTATATAGACGGAAATAGTTTTGGAATGTGATAGAAGCTAATGTTTGGTTTTCTTGATTGATCTTAACTTTTTCTTTCGCTTCAATTGCTTGATGCAAACCTTCCGACCAACGTCGGCCAGGCATGGTACGTCCTGTGTGTTCATCGACAATAACGATTTCACCATGTTGGACAATATAATCAACATCACGATGAAACAAAGCATGTGCACGTATTGCAGCATAAATGTGATGCATTAATACGATGTTTTGCGCATCGTATAAGCTTTCACCTTCACTTAATAAATTAGCTTTTGTCAGCAACTCTTCGACATGCTGATGACCGTCTTCACTAAGAAAAGCTTGTTTGGTTTTTTCATCTAAACTGTAATCACCAGGCCCTTCTTTTTCGACTTGTTTTTTAAGCTGTGGAATAATGCTGTTGATAGAAGTATAAAGATCGACACTGTCTTCACCTGAGCCTGAAATAATAAGCGGCGTACGGGCTTCATCAATAAGAATAGAATCAACTTCATCAACAATAGCAAAATTGAGACCGCGCTGAACTTTCTCACCTAAACTAAACACCATATTATCGCGCAGATAATCAAACCCAAATTCGTTATTGGTTCCGTAAGTAATATCAGCAGCATAAGTTTTTTGCTTGTCTTGTGGCAGCATGCCTTGAAGATTGGTTGCAATCGTCATACCTAAGAATTCATAAATAGGACGCATCCATTCAGCGTCGCGTTTTGCTAGATAATCGTTCACTGTGACAATGTGTACACCTTTGTTTGGCAATGCATTCAAATAGGCAGCCAATGTAGACATTAATGTTTTACCTTCACCTGTGCGCATTTCTGCGATACTGCCACCATGCAACACCATGCCGCCTATGAGCTGCACATCAAAATGGCGCATGTTTAGCGTTCGCTTAGAAACTTCTCTGACAACAGCAAATGCTTCTGGTAAAAGCGCATCAAGCGTTGCACCCTCTGCTAATCGTTGACGGAATTCAGCAGTTTTAGCGCGTAAAGCTTCATCAGACAACGCTGAGATTTGCTCTTCTAATCCATTAATAATTTCTACCGTCTTCCATAAACGACGCAAGACACGCTGATTACGGCTGCCGAAAACATTTGTAATAATGCGATTTAACATGGTGAGTTGTACCTAGTTTCGAAAGAAGTCTATTACCTAATCTACTGAAAAAGCCAACAAAGAGTGCTAGAATCTGCCTGAAAAATCAAGGGAAATTCCTTTGCAAATGACATTGTTGCACGTGGATTTTACCTGACTAAAGAATAAACATAAATATTTTATTTTGCCATTATGTTAATAAGGTAAAAAGGACATTTCATTATGAGCGACTCTTTTACCAAAAAAGCAAAAAACTATCTGAAATCCAATCAAGGTGATTTACAGACTGTCTTTAGCAAAATAAAAGCCCTGGAAGAAATAAATAAACGCGTGCAACGCTATTTAGCGCCTGAACTACAGAAATATTGTCAGGTCGCTAATTTCACTAGTTATCGCTTAGTAATTCTAGCTGCAAATGGGTCTATCGCCACCCAGGTCCGCTTTCTTACTGCAGATTTACTGCTCGCATTTGAAAAAGATACGGTACTCAGTAAATTTAAGGAAATTCAATGCAAAGTCCGTCCAGTCGCAGCGCAAGGCCGCACTGCACGTGCATCTCGTGCGGTAACCAAATTATCAACTGACACTGCTGAAATTGTTCGTGATATTGCTGAGTCAATCGAAGACCCGCGATTACGAGAATTACTCATCAAGATTTCTCAGCATAAGGAATGACAAGCTATCCAGCGCCACTTACAGCGACGGATAGCTTGCGCTGAGTATTAAAAAGAAAATCTAACGGTTATTATCCCGTCAAGCCGCCCCTTCTAACCCGTGCTTGTTCCATTACGATTTCCTTCTTGCTTTTAGCGCTATTTAGCGCTCCGGAAAGCCTATATTCATTTCTTGGTTCAAATAAATCATAGTATTTTTTGGTCTCGTCTAAGCGCACTTTCGTATAATGATCTGGGCTTCTAGAAAAGATAGAAGAGAAAGTATTAAAAGGAGAGACACGACTATTCTTTTTATTTTCTCTTAAAGCGACTTCCCTAATCTGTTTCTCAGCTTCACACCAGCTAAGATCACCTAATTTCGCTTTTTGAATCGCTTGCAAGTGTTCTTCAGCATCCAATTCATGTTCGTCAATGTATTTCTCTAATGCTTCAACAAAAGATTGAGATTTGATTGAGGCTTGCAAGTCACTTTTGAGTTTTTGAGTTTGACTTTTTAATTCGTCAACCTCTATTTTTTGTGTCATATAAATAGGTAAAATTCCACTGATAAATTTATCATTTTTACCATACTCATGCGCGAAATTGCCGGTCTTTTTCTTTAATTCTATGAACCTGTATAGATTATCAAGATAAGTCAGCTCATTTTCGATAGAAGTATTAAGATGAATGCATGCTTCGGCTTTCGAAATTATCGAAGGTTGCATAATAGCATCCATAATTGCTTTTATTCTTGCTTGAGAATCTACAATTACTTGAGCGATATCGAGTTGGTTTCGTTTTGCTACTGGCGAACGTTTTATCTTTAACTCCAGTGACACCATTTCCTCACT
>DAIEGU010000130.1 GCA_027356065.1 Gammaproteobacteria bacterium | reverse complement strand
AAACGCCTGTTCAGGATGACACATTGGAATTATGCAACAATGCCTTGCAAAGGAGGGTTAGGGAGGATTTTCTATACAGCAATGACGTACTAAAAAATACTTTAGCGATTACATAATATAATCCCTTCACAAACCATTTTTGGTCTGTGAAGGGTAATATAAA
This sequence comes from Gammaproteobacteria bacterium, assembly GCA_027356065.1. Lineage (GTDB taxonomy): Bacteria > Pseudomonadota > Gammaproteobacteria > DSM-16500 > DSM-16500 > Aquicella. The sequence goes on along the minus strand of DAIEGU010000130.1, from coordinate 1,835 downwards.
TATTTTTATTTTAGAAAGTATCAATTGTTCCCACTACAACAACGGGTTTTGAATAAACATAACGACATCCTGTCCAAGTCAAACACGCTCTGCAACCACAATCTATTTTAAGGAATTTTACGTAATGGCCTTCGACCCAACAACATCCCTCATAATGACCTGGTATCCAAATGGTATAAGGACGATTTGGATTTCCAACATAGCGATACTTGCACCAAGCATAAGAGTTAAAACTGAATGCTGCTAAGCTAATGAAAACCACAGCTATAAGCAGCTTTTTAAGGCTGACTTTCATGGGGTCCACTCCTCTGTTATATTTCTATCATTTGATGCTAGCACACACCCTACATTTATTTATTAAAATATTGCTTTAAAATAAGTTAACTTATGGAAAATTAATATTTTTTATTCGAGGTCAAAATGGATTTCACGCTATCAGAACAACAAATTCATATACGCGAAATGGCACGCCATTTTGCAGAAAAAGACATGGCACCTTTTGCACATGAGTGGGATGAAAAACATATATTTCCTATAGAAACTTTGCGAAAAGCAGCTTCATTAGGTCTTGCAGCCATTTATATACGAAGTGACGTAGGTGGTAGTGAATTAACTCGATTAGATAGTGCAATTATTTTTGAAGAATTAGCAACTGCATGTCCATCAACTGCAGCTTATCTTTCTATTCACAATATGGTGAGTTGGTTAATTGATACTTATGCAAGCGAAGCATTGCGTCAAGCTTGGTTACCAAAATTAACAACGATGGAAATCATAAGCAGTTATTGTTTAACTGAACCGAATGCTGGATCAGATGCTGCATCACTAAAAACAACTGCGGTACGTGATGGAAATGAATATGTCTTAAATGGTGCAAAAGCATTTATTTCCGGCGGCGGTACCAGTGATCTTTATGCATGTATGGTACGAACAGGACATGAAGGGCCCGATGGCATTTCATGTTTATTGATAGAAAAAAATCGCGATGGCATTAGTTTTGGCAAACGTGAAGAAAAATTAGGTTGGCATAGTCAACCTACTACCATGGTATTTTTTGAAAATTGCCGTGTACCAGTCAACAATTTAATTGGCGCTGAAGGACAAGGTTTTAAAATCGCCTTATCAGCGTTAAACGGCGGCCGTATAAACATTGCAGCTTGTTCATTGGGTGGTGCAAAAAATTGTTTATCAATAACACGTAATTACATGTTAGAGCGTAAGCAATTTAATAAACAACTTGCTGATTTTGAAGCATTGCAATTTCGTTTTGCCGACATGTTAACAAATCTGCACGCATCACGTCTTATGACTTATCGAGCTGCACACGCATTAGATAATCATGATCCGCATGCCATGACGTATTGCGCAATGGCAAAACAATTTGCAACGGACAATTGTTTTGAAATTTGCAATCAAGCATTACAATTACACGGCGGTTATGGTTATTTACGAGACTATCCTATCGAACGTTATTTCCGCGATCTACGTGTACACCAAATACTTGAAGGCACGAATGAAATAATGCGGCTCATTATTGCAAAGCAAGCGTTTAAAGATACGTCATTGAGTTGATCATCGCAAAAATAATAAGTAATATAAAGACCATTTAAATCATTATTATAATTTGAGGGACATATCATGGAATCAAGGACGCGATTCGAAGGTAATAATAACTTAATTTCGTTGCGAACTAAATTAGGGTCTGTTGACAATTCACATAGGCAGCCAGAGGTAGCCGCATGCTAAAGCTACCATTGATGTGTAATTTCTCTTTAATTTATCGAATCGCGTTGCTATTGCACGAAAATGTTTAATTCGCGCAAAAAGATTTTCAA
>DAIEGU010000129.1 GCA_027356065.1 Gammaproteobacteria bacterium | reverse complement strand
CCAAATTACCTGTGTCGTTGCGTGTACTTGTACCTGCGGTTGAAAATTCTATTTCAGGAAATGCATATCGACCTGGCGATGTTATCAAAAGCCGTAAAGGTTTAACGATAGAAGTAGGTAATACCGATGCTGAAGGAAGATTAATTCTTGCAGATGCGTTAACAGAAGCAGTGAGTGAAAACCCAGAATTGCTTATTGATTTATCGACACTGACTGGTGCTGCACGTGTTGCTGTTGGAACAGATATTGCTGCTGTTTTCTCTAATAATGATACGTTGGTGAATGATGTAATTAAGATGGGTGAAAAAATAGCTGATCCTATCTGGCGTTTACCATTGTATGCGCCTTATCGCGAATCGTTAAACAGCCCCATTGCAGATATCAATAATAATTCAACCGATGGCTATGCTGGTGCAATTACAGCAGCACTCTTCTTGAAAGAATTTGTGCCTGATAATATTCCATGGCTACATTTTGATTTTATGGCGTGGAATTTACGTGCTCGTCCAGGCCGGCCACAAGGTGGTGAAGCAATGACTTTGCGCGCTTTGTTTGCTTATTTGCAAGAAAGATTTTCGTCATCTTAAGTGTAGTTATCGTCCCCACCCTAGCCTTCCCCCTTGCGGGGGAAGGCTAGGGTGGGGAGCGATAAAAAACAACAAACGACTTTTTACTTGTAACCCATATACCAGGACTGGATAATAAAAAATTCGCCATTAAAAACGGGCCATCAATATGAAAAACATGTTAACTGATTTGATTGTCCAAAAGCTGAATGAAAATAAAGACCGCTTGAAGAATGAATTTTCCCTTAAACATCCTATAAAAGTTGCTCGCCATTTTGCGCTAGATAATCTACTTCCGACTGAGATTGCGGAACAAATCTATGCAAGCTTTCCTAAAACAAAAAAAATGCGCTTATTAAATAGTTATGGTGAATTGAAATTAAAATATTCTCATATAAAAAATACGGCGAGTTTATTACAAGATGTCCATGCTGCTATTCAAAATCCCAGAGTTGTATCTCTCATTGAAGAAATAACAACAATTAAAAATCAAGTTCCTGATATGTCTCCTTTGTCTGGTGGAGTAAGTACTCTCCTGAAAGGACACTATATTAATCCGCACTTAGATAATTCGCATGACGTAGCAAAGAAATTATATCGCACCGTAAATCTACTTTATTATGTATCGCCTGATTGGAAAGTAGAAAATGGCGGAAATTATGAATTATGGAATGAAGATGTTAACGAACGTATTCTTGTGCCAAGTTTTTTTAATCGTCTGGTGGTAATGGAAACAAACCGTACATCTTGGCATGCAGTTAATCCCGTTTTATGTGATGTACCTCGATGCTGTGTATTTAATTATTTTTTCTCTGAACAATCGCCTGAAGATGAAGACTATTTCCATGGTGCTTCTTCAATATTTTTTAATCCGTTATTTAAAGCACGTCCCGAGCAAAAAATTCGTCGAACAGTTCGTCGCATTAAAGACGCATTGATAAAAAAAATACGTCTATAAAAATACCGGCGCGATAACGATAATTATGTACGCGCCGGTTCTGTTAAAGGTTCACTTTCATTCCAAGTGGCAGGTCTGTTATTTCCTTTATAGTTAATTGTTTTCGCGGGGCCGTTTTTTTCCATTGAGTAGCCCAATTATTGGATGGTGTATTAGAAGAAAGTTTAGTTGAAGGAGAAAGAGGGACATTGTTATTACATCCAGCTTTTTGATTTTGGTCTTTCATTTTACGCTGTAGTTGTTCGAGATAGAATTGCATGCCATCTAAACTTTGAATATTTGCATTTTCTTCTTCAATAACGAATAGTGTAAAGCAATCAAGTATTCGTTTTAAACGATTCTCTGGTTTAAATGAGCGATCTCCTGCAATAGTATTAATTGTTTTGAATAAATTGAGCATTTGTTCAAGTGCAAAAAAGTCCTTCTTCTCACTTTCTGTTAAAGAGGCTTTGGTTCTGTTTGCAAAAGGTTTAAATTTATCTGTGATGAATGTATGCAATTCTTTTGTGACCGTGTTTATTACGTCTATATTAATAGCATCAGCATTAAGTTTTTTGCGTAACATTGTCGAATAGCAATTGATTTTAGTTTTTATATCTTTTAATAATTTTTCTAAGATGTATGATTGTGTGATTTGAATGCTGTCTTGATACAGCGACTTAAAAATGGGTTCTTGTTCTACTATACCTATCATTTTGTTATCTCCGCGTTTTACTATTATTATTTGGTGTAATTAATTTTTAAAGGTATTACCCGATACTATCAAGCAATGCTTAAGAAATGCTTAAAATTTCATCCCTGATCAAGATAAAGTTATTTTGCCTTTCCTGCTCATGATGGCTATAAAAAGTACAACTATATAAAGTACGCCGGGGCGGCGTGTTTTGCGGCAGTTAGTTTCAACGGTGGGGGCTTAGCTAAAAAAAGGATATCAATCCCAATGCATAATCACTTTACCCGCAAGACCTGATTGCATGGTATCAAACACTTTTTGATAGTCATCAATAGCAAATTCGTGAGTGATAATTGGGTTGATGTCTAATCCGCTTTGTAACATGGTAATCATTTTGTACCAGGTATCATACATTTCTCGACCGTATATACCTTTGATCGTCAAACCTTTCATGATGACTTGGTTCCAATCAATTTGAGTTTGCTGCGGTAAAAAGCCTAACAATACTATGTTGCCTGCATGATTCATATATTGAATCATGTCTGAAAATGCACGCGGATTACCGGACATTTCAAGGCCGACATCAAATCCTTCTTTCATTTGCAATTGATTCATGACTTCTTTTAAAGAAGTTTTAGTTGGATTGATGGCAAGTGTCGCTCCCATTTTTTTAGCGAGACTTAGCCTGTAATCATTCACATCCGTAATTACAACAAAGCGTGCGCCTACATGTTTTGCAATAGATGCTGCCATGAGCCCCACAGGCCCTGCGCCCGTAATTAAAACATCTTCACCTATCAAATCAAACGAGGTTGCAGTATGAGTTGAATTACCAAATGGATTTAAAATGGCAGCTAGTTTATCAGAGATAGAATCAGGGATGGGATAGGCATTCGTTGCTGGAATACATAAATATTCTGCAAAGCAACCATCGCGAGTAACGCCTACGCTGATATTTTTGCGGCAAATGTGAGCTCTGCCTGCACGACAGTTACGGCAATGACCGCAAGCAATGTGATTTTCACCTGATACTCTATCACCCACGTTGAAATAACTGGTGACTTCTTTTCCAATCTCAACAATTTCACCAACAAATTCATGACCGATAATCATGGGTGTTTTAATATTTTCTTGCGCCCATTTATCCCAATTATAAATATGTAAATCAGTACCGCAGATAGATGTCATATTAATTTTGATTAATACATCATTGGGGCCTATTGCTGGGACAGGAACATCTTGCAGCCAAATTCCAGGCTCAGGTTTTGCTTTAACGAGCGCTTTCATGTGCTTTCCTTTCTGGAATAAGATTTAGTTTGCGTCCAACTTTGGCAAATGCAGCAATGGCTTTATCTAAGTGATGTTTGTCATGTCCTGCAGACATTTGTGTACGTATGCGAGCTTGGCCGTGTGGAACAACAGGGTAGGAGAACCCAATCACATAAACACCTTCACGCAACATTTCATTTGCAAATGTAGTTGCTAATTTTGCATCGCCTAACATCACTGGAATAATTGGATGATCACCAGGGATTAAATTAAATCCCAATTGTTCCATGCCATCACGGAAATAAAGACTATTTTCATGCACTTTATGAATTAAATGTTGATTAGCGGTTAGCATTTCTAATACTTTTACTGATGTTGCTGCAATGACAGGGGCGAGCGTATTTGAAAATAAATAAGGACGAGAGCGTTGTCTTAGCCAAGCAATAATTTCTTTGCGTCCACTCGTATAACCACCTGAAGCGCCACCTAATGCTTTGCCTAGCGTACCAGTGATGATATCAATTTTATCCATGACATGATGATATTCAGGTGTGCCGCGTCCGTGATCACCCATGAAACCAACTGCATGAGAATCATCAACCATGACGAGTGCATTATATTTTTTCGCAAGATCGCATATGGCGGGTAAATTGGCAATAATGCCATCCATGGAAAAGACACCATCTGTTGCAATCAATTTTACTCGGCAATCATTTGCTTCTTGCAATTTTGTTTCTAAATCTTGCATATCGTTATTGTTGTAGCGAAAACGTTGTGCTTTGCATAAACGAATACCATCAATGATACTTGCGTGATTTAATGCATCGCTGATAATCGCATCTTCTGGATTGAGAATGGTTTCAAATAAGCCACCATTCGCATCGAAACAGGAAGAATAAAGAATAGTATCTTCGGTGCCGAGAAAATCGCTGATTTCTTCTTCTAGTTTTTTATGGATTGACTGTGTACCGCAAATAAAGCGTACTGATGACATACCATAACCATATTGATCTAGGGATTTTTTCGCGGTATCTATCAATGCTGGATCATCAGCTAAACCTAAATAATTATTAGCGCAGAGATTAAT
>DAIEGU010000113.1 GCA_027356065.1 Gammaproteobacteria bacterium | reverse complement strand
GCAACAACGTCTTGCGGGGGAGGGCCAGGGTGGGGGGAATGAATGGCAAGATGAATGGATGATCAGTGGAAAAAACAAAATCAGGGCGCGAATGATTACCGCTTTCTAATCTTCTTCTCAATCACATCAAATAACTGCGCGCTAATATTAATCTTTAACGCACTATCTAATTCGCGGATGCCTGTTGGACTAGTGACATTGATTTCTGTTAAATAGTTACCGATAACATCAAGGCCGACAAAATATAATCCACGCTCGCGCAGCACAGGCGCTACTTGCGCGCAAATTAATAAATCAGATTCAGTTAATGGCTGCACAACACCTTTTGCACCGACTGCTAAATTACCTCGCCAATCATTGCCTTGAGGTACACGTGCTAACGCATAAGGAATAGGCTCACCATCTATTAAAATAATACGCTTGTCACCATGCTCAATTTCTGGAATAAATTTTTGCGCCATAATATGCGAAGTACCGTTACGCGTTAGCGTATCAAAAATAACATTCGCATTAACATCACCCGTTCTTAAACGAAAAACAGATGTACCGCCCATCGTATTTAATGGTTTACACACAATATCATGATGCGTTAGCCAAAATTCACGTAATTTTTCTTGTGATTGAGTAACAACAGAATCAGGAATGCATTGTGGAAAATACATTGCAAATAATTTTTCATTTGCATCACGCAGTGCTTGCGGACGATTCACAACTAACACGCCAAGCCGCTCTGCTTGTTCCAGCAAATAAGTTGTATAAATGTATTCTTCATTAAATGGCGGGTCTTTACGCATTAAAATGACATCAAGCTCTGCTAATGAAATAGTCGTTTCACCATAAAATGAAAACCAAGCAGAAGCATCGTATTGTACATTTAACAATTTCGCTGTTGCTTGCGGTACACCTTTATATAACGCTAAATCTTTTTGCTCGAAATAATAAATTTCATAACCACGTGCTTTTGCCTCACACAGCATGGCGAGTGTACTATCTTTTTTATAATTGATGGTGGCTATAGAATCCATCACAACGCCAAGTCGAATAGTCATCCTCATCCTTAGGCTTTTTATAGCGTTTTAAATTGTTCTTGTGATTCCATTATCTGATCTTTTATTTCTCTTGCAGCAGCCAACATACTGAGTTGCGCGATAATGCCATAAAGATAAAATCGATTTTGGAAAATATTAGGAACATTGTCTTCACATGGTGTACACGAACGCACAAAAGCAACTGGTTCAAAATGCATACCAGGTGCATTTAAGTTTTCATCGACACCTCGTGCAGAATGTACGCGATAAAATCCACCGACTACGCTTTCACCCCATAAATACACAACCGGTTCTGCTACAGAGTTTGCATCACCAAATGTTTCAAATGTATATATTCCTTCTTGAATAATTACGCGTCGAACAGGTTGACTACCTTTAGTCATGGACATGCGTGTACGTTGTTTACGATTCATTGATTTTAATTCATCGACATTACGTACTGTCATGACCGCCATGCCATAGGTACCCGCATCCGCTTTGACAATTAAAAATGGTTGATGAGGGATATTGTATTCAGCATATTTTTTCTCAATTTCCGCAAATAATTTTTCTGCATTTGAAATCAAACATTCCATACCGCCTTGCTGCATAAAATCAATTTTTCCACAGTGTCTAAAAAGCGGCGCAATTAACCATGGATCAATATTAAATTCTTTTGCAAATTCATTTGTTACTTCTGCATAGTATTGGAAATGTAACGATTTCAAGCGCTGGCTCCAGCCTAATTCTGCTGGAGGAATAAGTGGATGACTGAGATTTTGCAAAATTTCTGGGATACCTTCAGACAAATCGTTATTTAACAAAATGACATCCGGACAAAATTCAGATAAATATAATTTATTGTTCTTACGCAGCAAAGGTTGTATAGAAACTTTTTTACCCGATGGTAAAGCAATTGCTTCAGCTTCCGCTATCTCAGCTGACAACATGCCGAACCGCACTTCAAACCCTGCTTTTTCCAAAATTATTTCTAATGTCTTTATGTTTTCCCAATAACGAATATTTCGGGTGTGGCTTTCAGGAATAATTAAAATTCGTTTTGCATTGGGTACTATGCGCACAATCGCTTTTTTTGCAGCTTCTATCGATAGCGGCATAAATTCTGGATTCAAATTATTAAATCCAGCTGGAAATAAGTTCATATCAATAGGAGCTAATTTAAAACCTGCATTACGTAAATCCACGGAACCATAAACAGGTGGTGGTGTTTTCTCCCATTCAGCCATAAACCAATTTGAGATAGCCGGACATTGAGCAAGGAAATGCTTTTGTAAATATAATAATGGTTCTGTAAATGTTGTATTCAGCTTGGGCATTGTTTGCGCCAACATAGTTGCCTCATTTAAAAGTGATTAACAATTAATTTTTTTATCTTTATCGCATTGTTTAGCAACATTGACTGTATTCAGTCTTTGCAAAAATTCTTTTGCATCAACTTCACCAACAATACGCTCTTTATTTATTTCTTTACCTTCAGCATTAAAAAACAAAACGGTTGGAGGCGCGATAACTGCATATTTTTTTAAAAGTGCTTCATCTTCACTACTATTTTCAGTGAGATCTGCTCGCAATAATACATAATTATTTAACAATGCTTTCACTTCAGGAGAATTAAATACACGCGTGTCCATTGAAATACATGACTCACACCAATCAGCATAAAAATCTAATAACACGGATTTTTTTGCCAAGCGTGCAACAATGAGTTGTTTATCTAAATCAGCAATGTCATGAACAATTATAAAAGATTCTGATAAGGGCGCTGTCGCAACTTTCTGCAATTGCATAGGCAATTGCAATCCCATGCTTGATATGTTTATACCACCAGCAATGACCAATAAACCGCAGCAACCTACTACTGCACCTAAACTACGATTTAATTTATGTCTTCCTATTAATGTTGGTAAATAAATGGCAACAAATAACGCGACTGTTACCAATAACAATCCCGATAATATAATAACTGCTAGATGAGGAATGATGCGCGATAACAACCAAACTACCATCGCCAACATCATGATACCGAATGATTTCTTAACAACGTCCATCCACGCACCGCTTTTTGGCAGCCATTTTCCTGCTGACATACCAAGTAAAATCAGTGGAAGACCCATACCAATCGCCATAACAAATAATAATACGCCGCCCAAAACCATACTTCCGGTTTCAGCTATATACATGAGTACGCCAACTAAAGGCGCCGTGACGCAAGGAGAAATAATGAGCGTTGATAATAAACCCATCATGAATACACCGAATAATGTACCGCCACGTTGATGGTTACTTAATACATGAATGGATTGTTGCAAATATCTAGGCATGCGTAACTCAAATAACCCAAAAAGGGAACATGCTAATAACACAAAAATTCCGCTAATCGCGACAATCACAACAGGCATTTGTAACCACACTTGCAGCGACCGTCCCATCATGGCGGCAAGAATACCTGCTAATGCATAAGTAACAGCGGTGCCCAATACATACGTGCATGAAAGCAGAAATGCTTTTCTCGTATTAACTCGCTGCTTTTGACCTGCAATAATACTGGCTAAAATAGGAACCATAGGTAAAACACACGGAGTAAATGCGAGCAATATTCCTAAACCTAAAAATATAACCATGAGTACAGCCAAATGTTGCGTAGCAAGTAATGCATGCACACCATTTTGATCCGTCAGTAATCCGTGTAATGATGGTGACGAGGGCTCTTTAATCAGTGTCGGACTTGCAAGCGGATTTGACTCGTTGATTATTTTTGCAGAAAGCGTTTGAGTATTTAATAAAACTGTCTTGTGCATAGGTGGATAACAAAATCCATGCTTAGAACATCCCTGATATTCGACGTTCATTTGAAATTGTGATGATTTATCTTGCAACAAAATCGGCACACTGACCAAACCAGACAATACTTCAACCTGTCCGCGGCCTTTATCATATTTAAAATCACCTTGCGGTATGCGTATATCATGGGCGACTGCAGGTTCAAATGAAATATGCATGCGCTTTGCATATAAATAGTAACCAGGTGCTACACGCCACGCTGCAATGATTTGTTCGGGCCCGTTAAAACTAATCTTAAATTCAAATGCACGATCAACAGCTAACGGCATCGCTTTTGTCAGCGCAAAACTCGCCGTTGATAAAAGACATGCGATTAAACATAAGAACCAAACTATCTTTCCATTTTTTATATGCATGTGTTACCTGCTCATTCCAGTGTGGTACGGAGGACTCAACGTTTGCACTGCATCGATTAATACACTCACTTTTTCTGGGGACACATCAGGTGTTATGCCATGACCTAAATTAAATACATGCCCAGAACCTTGTCCAAACGACGATAAAATCGCTGCCACTTGCTGCTCAATATGTTCAGCAGTTTCCCGCAACACCGCTGGATTCATGTTACCTTGTAATGCGACTTTATCTTTTGTCCTCAGTCTTGCTTCTTTTAATGTGATCTCCCAATCTACACCAATTACATCACAACCACTCTCAGCCATAGGCTCCAACCAGCGCTGACCACCTTTTGTGAATAAGATGAGAGGCACTCTATTCTTATTATACTGCTTGAGTTCTTTAATGATTTGCTTGCTGTAATTTAAGGAAAATTCATAATAATTTTCTGTTGAGAGCATACCGCCCCAAGTATCAAATATCATGACGGCTGAAGCGCCTGCCTCTATTTGCATTGCTAAATGCATGGCAACTGCTTTTGCCAATTTATCCAGTAACTTATGTAATGAGGATGGGTTCTCTAGCAGCATTTTATTTATTATGGAAAAATTTGTCTTGCTCTCGCCTTCTATCATATAAGTAGCCAGTGTCCAGGGGCTGCCACAAAAACCAATTAAAGGGATTTTGTCTGCGAGATCATGCTTAACAAGCTTAATGGCTTCATATACATAAGCCAGTTGCGCAGGGTCAGGAACTTCTAAGGAATTAATAAACGCTTCGTTTCGTACCGGCCGTTCAAATTTAGGCCCATGATTCTCAACGAAATGTAAGCCTAATCCCATCGCATCGGGAATGGTTAAAATATCTGAGAAAATAATGGCCGCATCCAAATTAAAGCGAGCAAGCGGCTGTAAAGTCACTTCACACGCTAATTCCGGTGTTTTACATAAAGTCATAAAACTACCGGCGCGTTCACGAGTCGCGCGGTATTCAGGAAGATAGCGTCCTGCTTGACGCATAATCCATACGGGTGTTCTATCAATAGGCTCACGCAAGATAGCCCTTAAAAACCTATCATTTTTAAATTGAGACATTTGAAATCCTGACTGATTAAGTCATTGAATATGAGGGCACATATTAAAACATAAAGGGGGTAAAAACGGTACCTATCGAGTCAACTTATCTAACTCTTCATTGACGTATTTTTGAAATAAATAAGGTTTACCTATATATGAAAAGCTATCATTGGCACCAAATGCATTGATCATAATCGCACCATAATCTAATAATTGCCCCAACAAACTTTGTACAATGTTAACTTGAGAAATCGTGGCAAGCCGCATTTCAAGCGCATGTCGGTAAAAAAAACCTTCACGCATCATCAGGCGCTTGTTAGTAACAGCAAATTCAGAAGTCGTATATTCAATCCCAACAGCAGCCCACCAAATGGCCGTCACCAACCAAGGGGCCCACTCTAATCGAACAAGAATTGGATTTGATCGTATATAAACGCCAGCATATATACTGAATATTAAAAATAGCAGTGGGAACAAAAAAATGATGATATGTTTGCGAGTACGAAATAGAATGCGTTCATCCGGCAATAAGTTCCTATCTATATAACTCATCACTATATCCTTTTCATCCTTCAAATTTTTGTCCGCAAGATTTGCATAGTCAATAAAAAGAGTATAATTCCCCGCCA
>DAIEGU010000079.1 GCA_027356065.1 Gammaproteobacteria bacterium | reverse complement strand
CAAAAAATCACGTGTTTGAATATATCGATGTTTATTACAATCGAAAGCGTCTTCATTCTAGACTTGGATATTTGAGCCCTGTATATTTTGAAGCGAAAAAAGTTGCTTAGCTGAGTGTCCGTTTTTTCGGGGCGAGATCACTCAAGCTATTCAGTTATTTCTCGGTGACTTTTATGCTATCTGCAAAATATCCTGTGGAACTAAAATAGTTTTTCATAGAGTCAGAATCTTTTGAGGAATAAATCTTATTAAGCTCAGCGGATTGATTAGCAATCAATTCATCTATTGCAATTTGATGATGTGCATTTGTTGCTAAATACTCGAAGAGATTAATTGCTTCTTGAGATAATTTCATTTTTAATTCTCCTAAAATTAATTTGCAATTGCCCAATAGTAGGTTTGTCGACCCTGTAATATTTGTGGTAAATAAAAGCACGAATTCCATTGACTTGGCTGTAATTGCCGACTCTCTACTCCTTCACCAAAAAAAGGAATCTCTTTGCGTAACTCCACCGCACGTATAAAAGATCCGTTCTCCATATCGTCCTGATGAAGCTCTATAAAATCATTCAAGGTACGGTCCGTATGCACAATAAAGTAAGACCTTTTATCTTCCTTATTAATTAGCAAAAAATTGCCATTTTTATCTATTAGATAATATTCCTGAATTTCATGTTTCTTACAAAAATCTTCAAAAAATGTGATAAAAATGGGATCAGATAGAGGCAATGAATGATCTGTTTCCAAATGACTTAATAAGTTTCTGCTGCGGTCAACAAAGTATTGCTTTGACAATCTATTTAGATGGAGCAGAATATCTTGCGTTAATGTTTCACTGTCTTTTTGAATAAAACAATCAATTAAACCTTCATTAAATGCTTGAACAGCCTGTTGATGGTCAGCTGTACCTGTAAGCAAAATCTTTTTCATTGGCAATGAACGAAGTTCTCGGCAAAGATCGATACCATTCATGTTTGGCATGTTATAATCTACAACTAAAACTGTTATTTCCTCATTGCGTTCATCATTTCCGTAAAGCTCTTTTAAAGCACTTACGTTCAGATCAACTGGCATACGATTTAACGTGTCATAACCATCTATCTCAGCACAGCCACGCATAAAATTAATTTTTTGTAATAACGGCTGATATTGTTGAAAAAAACGAATACTTTCATCAGGTGAATTAAATGAAATCACACGGGCATTCTTTAATAACTGAATTACACTTGCAAGAAACAGTGGATCATCATCAATCCAAACTATAGTTACAGGATATGAAAAAAGCGGTAATGACATTATTAACACTCCAAGTTACAAAATTGGTTCAGCTTCTTCATATAAAGAAGATTGATGAGTAAATGGTTTTATTTTTTTATTAAAAAATTGGCGATACTCAATAATCACACCTAACAACTTATGATTTTTATCCATAGGTTCCAATTTGCTAGTAATCACAAGTGATTTCAAATAATGTGAATCCTCATCACATACTAATTGTTTAATAGATGGACGAGTAAGACCTAGCTTATGCACTAGAACATAATCAAAATGAGCAGGTTCTTGCAAAGGATCAATTAAAACGATCCCAGGAGCAGAGAACATTTCCGAAACACTTTGCTTTAAATAAACTGCAAAAGTCTGCTCACTACATTGCTTTTCCGTAAATACCTGACAATCATCTTGCATATGCTGAGTCCAGCCCACTACTTCTTCCCATGAAATGACTGGCACTGCTTGAGAAACAGTTTTTGAAATTTTATTTTTATTCGCAGCTAATTTCTCAACTGATAAATTGTTATTAATAATTTCTTCAAGGGAGATATCAAAATAACGCGCCAGAGGGATAAGTGTTTCTATTGTAGGGTTAACATTAGTTCCTTTACGAATGTTTTTAATAGTGCTCAATGGAATATTAATTGCACGCGCAAGCTGAACACCGCCAATACGATGGTAATCCATAAGGACAACAAGGTTAGCAGAAAGCTGATTTTTCATGACTGGAAAGGTCTTTTAAATATCTTTTTAGGGCATTATATAAGCCATTTTGAATATAGCAAGACCTTAAGAGCTTAGAATATTCAATGTTATTTTTTCATTGTAGTAAAATTGTAACAAATTCAGGTCGTTACTTATCAAACTGCCCACTCTGGAGACAAGCATGAAATCACAATAACGTCATTAAAATCATCACGTTGCTGCATGATTCAATGCCTCATCTTTAAGAACTGAGGAATTTTTCTTTACACTATCTTTGCCTGACAAATCTAATTCATAGACATTATCAAGTGAGAAGGGATTAAATTTTGGTTGTCAACAACGGTTGAAAACTGACCCACATTTAAGAAATGCAGCGGTTTAATTCTGACCCACCTTGGTTGATTCACTATGATTGGCTAGTGAGTTAATAACAACACCTGCTTTACGTTTTTCTTTTAATCGATAACTTTCTTGATGTATGCGACATAAATTAGAGTTAACAACATTTCGTTTGGCATAGTTCCGTAAAATGCTAATGTTAAAAATAAAATAATATCCAAAAGAAAAGAACAGCTACATGAAACAAAAATCCGCTTTATAAGCGATTTACCTTTGCTAGACATTTTCATTTTTGCCATCAAATAACTATTGGCAAATTCAGAAATAATAAAGCTAACACCAGATGCGATTGCTATACGTATTCCTGGAATTAAAATATTTTTAAATTCATTATTTAACTTCCAATGCGGCGAAGCCGGAACAAGATGTACGATATAGATAAAAAAACAAAGCGCCAATATGATAAACAGATATTTAAAATGGATTTGAGTTCTTGATAAAGTCAGCTTGTCTGATGAGCTTAGATAAGCATTTAACATTATTTTTATCCTAATTAATTATCTCTAAAAAAACCGAAATGAGAAATATTCTTTAACTAACAGAAATAAATTATTTCGATAAGCTGTCCAATATCATCAGATCTTCCCAAAGCTAAAACAAAGGTATCTTTGATGGGTGTATATATTTTTGCAAGCTTATTAACTAAATTTTCGTATGAAGAATCTTTCGTGTTGATCAATGTCATGTGCGGATCATAGCTAGGCTTAACAGGCTGCTTAATAACGTTAGCAACGATGCTGTGCATTTTCATTAATACATCATCGTTATCCGGTAATAATGATACCCAGAAAACAGTGCGATCAAATGTAATGCAGCTAAATTTTTCAAATGCCAGCTCAATTGATGTTTGATTTAATTCGCTATAGGCTTTTTCCCAAATAGATTCGATGTCAGATTCATTTGCCTGAAATTGATATAAAGTAACGTGCGGCAACGAATGCTCACCTAATAAATAACCATCTGCTATATCTAATAGAAAATGTGCGTACTTTACAACCGCATCACTCTCACTGCTTGGTATCAATGCAAGGTTATATCTGTTTTTCATAGAACAATTTTTACTCTGGCTAGAACTATTCAGCATTCCTCATTGCCAAAAAAGCGTACCAAAAATTGCAGGACATCCAATTATCCAGCCTCAAATATTTCCAATAAAATAGCTTTTATCCTTGAATGAAAATAAACTCTTAAGCTTTAGTTAAGGCTTGGTATTCTGCCATTACAAACTCTTTAATGCAAAGTTTGTTCAACTTAGAAAAGGAGCCGTGGTTTTAAACTGATTACTACGCTGTAGTAAAATTGTAGTCGTTTTGATTGATTTTCAATTTGCTAAACATCGTAAGGTTTTGATTTGATTTGATTTGATTTGATTTGATTTGATTTAAATTAAAATTTCCCATTTCGGACTTTTAATAAATTGACAATTACCTTGTCTAGAAACAAGTAAACTTTGAGAATCTTGTATACCACCCGGATCAAGAAAAATTGCAGATGATTGAAGCGTAACGCGCAATTCTTTTTTACTTTGACCAGCAAACTTAAAATTGGACTTAAAAAAATAAATATACATGCTAAATATTTTTTCATCTTATTTGCCTTAATTACCAATCAGCCATTTGTGGAAAGTCTACTGGCATTGGTTTGATAAGATAATTCTTTGGAGGAATTTGCCCTAATAAATGCTGAACAAAATAATCCCAGAGCTTGCGGATATAATAAGGATGATCAAAAGTAGAATCATGATTCTGATTGGGCATAATTAACATATCGAAATCTTTATTATGTCTAATTAAAGCATCCACTAATTGAAAAGTTGCGCAGGGATGAACATTGTCATCCAATTCGCCATGAATTAATAATAATTTTCCATCTAAGTTTTGCGCGATTGAGGTATTACTCTGGCTCTCATAAGTATCAACATCTAAACTATTATATTTTTCTCCATAACTAGCTGGATAACAGCGTAAATCATGATTGCCTGCAGCAGCCACGCCAACTTTATAAAAATCTGGATAAGCTAGCATCGCTCTTACAGTTGCATAGCCTCCACCAGAATAGCCAGTAATACCAATTCGTTCTATATCAATAAACTTATGTTTTGATGCAAGCTGTTTAATGACAACAACATGGTCTGGAATACCGCAATCACTCATATTTTTATAAGTAGCATCGTGAAAAGCTTTAGAACGTCCAGGTGTTCCAAAACCATCTATATGAACAACAATAAATCCTAACTCTGCTAACGCTTGACCAAGCCAAGCTGATCTAAATATTGAACCAAATAAATTAAAATGTGTCGGTGTACGATAAAATTGTGGACCCGGATAAACATGATCAATTACAGGATACTTTTTATTTGAATCAAAGTTAGAAGGAAAATATATATTCCCATAAATATCGGTTTTTCCATCTCTACCTTTTTTACAGAAGCGTTGTGGCGGAACCCAATTTAATTTTTCCAAACCATTAATATTAGCAGCTTCAACAGCACAAATTAATGTCCCATCCATTCTCTTTAATTGAGTGACAGGTTGCGTATTAATAGTTGAATATGTATCAAGAAAAGAATTTTTATCTGGAGAAATTGAAATCGTATGATTTGCATTTTCTTTAGTTAAGCATGTTAAATCTGTTCCATCCAAATGACATCTATAGAAATACTTATAATAAGGATCTGAATTTTTATCTAAACCGCATGCAGTAAAATACAGCCAATCATTTTTATCATCGTAAAAATGGACGTCTCGGATAAACCATTCACCTTGTGTAATTGCATTTTTAGGAACATCACTACTCATCTCATATAAATATAAATGGGGATATCCACTGCGTTCGGATAACCAAATAAATTCTTTTCTATTTTCTAAAATAACCACCTGATGTGGAGATGCAAAATGTTGATTAGGTTCTACGTACGTATCAGAGGATTCGGTAATTAATATTTTTGTAGCGCCTGTTTCTACATCTGCAACATATAAACTTAATTCTTTTGATCCGCGTGATTCACGCAGAAAATAAATTTTCTTGCTATCTTCACCCCACCATACCCATTTAAATTCAATCAGGGTCAAGTAGGGTGATAAAAATGATTCTATCTTTAATGGCAAAATATTTTTAGTTGCAGCATCAATTACCATAAGCTCAGCTAGAGGCAGATGCTCATCGCCTGTGAAAGACATGCGATAAGTATGAACTTCAGGTCTTTGTTTATCTTCGGGCGCATACTGCAAAAGAGCAAGCTCGCGCACATTTCGTTGATTTAATTTGTGTGTGACGATTTTAGTAGAATCGGGAGACCATAATGCGACCGGTGGTAACACTCTACCTGCTAAACGAAGTGAAACAGCTTGCGTATTTGTTTCGGGTGACGAAGCGTAATCGTAATATTTTTCACCATCGCTTGTAATCTGATATTCGCTACCACTCTTTAAATCTAATAAACATAAATTATGGTTTTTTACAATCAGCGTCCAACGTTCGTCTGGCGATTTTAACTCTTCAAGTTTATCTTCACTTTTTTTAATACATGCCTTACTTTCAAAGTCGTAATACCAATTAATTTTGTTATATGAAAAACATAATTGAAGAGGTTTTTCTTGCATAGAAAATCTGTCAAAGGGAAGCTTCTCAAGATCAATCTTTTCATCCATATTTGCAGCAAGCGCCGCAACTAAATCATCAAAATCTAACACTTCTTTCTTTTCACCAGTACTCAGATCTATCTTTATAAGTTTCTTTTTAGCCCCGGTATGCTGAAAATAATACAACGCATCAGCAGTCCAATAAGGAAAAATGGTACTGTTATGTACCCAAGCGTTTATTTAGAGAAGCAGCGACTAAGTTTCTGCTCGAAAATAAACACAAAAAAAGCATTCATAATGACAAAACTAACTTAGTCATTTTAGATTCTTTTATTGGTAATCTAACTTTAGAATCTATTCATATGGGTTCATTACAAACATTCATTGCAACAAGAAAAGAAAGTGGCGTTAAAAATCGTACGGTTAATTTTGGATTACAAATTGTGCGACATATATTAAACCTTGCCGCAAGTGAGTGGATGGATGAGTACGGATTAACTTGGTTAGCAGCTGCCCCTAAAATTAAATTATTATCGGAACAGGATGCACGCAAACCTTATCCACTCGACTGGAAAGAACAAGAAAAGTTATTTGAAGCCTTACCTACTCATCTTAGAGAGATGGCTCTCTTTGCAGTAAATACTGGTTGTCGTGATCAGGAAATTTGTAAATTACAATGGAACTGGGAAGTTAAAGTACCAATCCCAGAAATTGGATTCGTTTTCATTGTACCTGGCAACTTCACCAAGAATAGCGAAGACAGACTAATTGTTTTAAACCGCACAGCACATTCTGTTATAGAAAGGCAACGCGGTAAACATTCTGAATTTGTTTTTGTATATAAAGGAAAACCGATTACGCGCATGATGAGTACAGGCTGAAAGCTTGCAAGAAAGGAAGTTAATTTATCGAATGTACGTGTTCATGATTTAAAACATACATTCGGTAGAAGATTGCGTTCAGCAGGAGTGAGCTTTGAAGACAGACAGGATTTGCTCGGCCATAAATCAACAAGGATCACCACTCATTACTCAGCAGCTGAATTACTTAATCTGTGGGAAGCAGCTAATAAGGTGTGTGAACAACATCAAAAGCCTACTCTTACTTTATTACGAACATCTATAAATGAGGGTCGCGCAAAAGTCGCGCAAAGGTTTTCGGTAGTTAAATAAGGAGCTGCTATTTACGCTGTATTTTTATGATTTTAATGACTTATTTAGTGGGCCGCCACAGGATCGAACTGTGGACCCGATGATTAAGAGTCATCTGCTCTACCAACTGAGCTAGCGGCCCAAATTAAGTACTCTTTGTAGAATGTCCCTGGGTTCCACTTCGTTATAACCCAGGCCACATAACTCAAACATTAACTGGGGTGAACGACGGGGCTCGAACCCGCGACAACTGGAATCACAATCCAGGGCTCTACCAACTGAGCTACGTCCACCATCAAAGAAAAACTACAGAATTTATCGCGCCCGACAGGATTCGAACCTGTCACCCTCGGCTTAGAAGGCCGATGCTCTATCCGACTGAGCTACGGGCGCATTCTTTTATGACAGTTCAAAAACACTACCGCTTTAATTCTTTCGGGGTAGAGGGATTCGAACCCCCGACATCCTGCTCCCAAAGCAGGCGCGCTACCAGACTGCGCTATACCCCGTTCAACACTCAGAAAAGAGATCGGATCATACCCAGCACAAGCTAAATCGTCAATGATTTTGAGCGCGAAATTGTATATTTTCTCGTGATAAACGCAAGAAAAATAGTGACTTTAATCGGCTCTGTCACAAAAGCATTTTCATTTTTGCCATATATTTGTGGTAAATTGCGAACAATATTCCAGATGCGATTTAAGACCAGACCATGACAGCGAAATTAATAGATGGAAAAGCAATTGCCGCCGCGTTGAAAACCGAGATGCGGGACATTATTACAGATAAGGTTCAAACTGGCGCAAGACGGCCAGGGCTTGCTGTCATTTTAGTAGGTGAAGATCCAGCATCAGAAATTTACGTACGTAACAAACGAGAAGCGTGTGAACAAATAGGCATAAACTCTATCTATCATCACTTATCTGCAACAATAGAAGAAAAAGAGCTGATAGGACTGATAGAAAAACTAAACACGGATGATAGTGTAGATGGCATTTTGCTACAGCTTCCTCTTCCTTCACATATTGATGCAGATAAAGCTCTTGAATACATTTCTCCTTCTAAAGATGTAGATGGATTTCATGCTTATAATTTAGGCCGATTAGCACAACGACGACCGCTATTACGTCCTTGTACTCCACAAGGCATCATGATTTTGCTCAATCACATTAAGCAAAAATACAAAGGAAAACATGCCGTCATTATCGGTGCATCTAATATTGTTGGCCGCCCAATGGCATTAGAATTATTGATTGCAGGTGCAACTGTCACTGTTTGTCATCGCTTCACTTACGATCTTGCTTTTTTTGTTAAACAAGCAGACATCGTTGTTTCAGCTGTTGGAAAACCAGGATTAATAAAAGGTGAATGGATAAAAGAAGGATCAACCGTGATTGATGTCGGGATTACACGTCTTCCTGATGGCAATCTTTCGGGAGATGTTGAATTTAATGCCGCCAGCGAGCATGCAGCTTGGATTACACCTGTTCCTGGCGGTGTTGGCCCCATGACTGTTGCGGTCCTCATGCAAAATACTTTAATCGCAGCCGGCTATTTGAAATAGGAAAAACCCTTTGCACCATCAGTGAATTCATTATTGCTCACTCAATACTCCGTCAGTATACTCAGACTTAATTGATCAAGGAGGATCGCCGTGCAACAGAGTGCAAAATATTTTGCTACTAGATTAAATAGTTGTTTAGATGATACAGGTGCACCTATACATGCACGCGAACGTGCAGCTGTTTTAAGTAAGATGATTAACATTCCAAAACAACAAGCTTGGACATTACTCGAAGGCCATCAACTTCCCAATTCTGATTTGATTCAAAAAATTGCTATTGAATTCGAAGTTGATCCAGAATGGTTAATTGGCAACAAATAAACTAATAAGGAAAAACCTATGTCATCCGTACCTTATGTGCTTCCTATTGGAGATACTATTTCATCTGCTTGGGAAAAAGTAAAAGGAACGAAAGGCTCGGTTTGGGCAGCAATTGGAGTAATAATTTTATTTACGATTGGTTTTGCAATTATCCAAGCTGTAACAAAAGCAGTTTTTCCACAGCTTGGGTCTATCATCAATTTTATTTCACAAGTTATTTTAGGTCTGATGCAAATCGGTATTTTTTATATAGGAATCAGACGAGCATTGGATTCACCATTTTCATGGGACATGATATTTCGCGTATTTGATTTTAACATCACACTGAAAATAATCGGCCTTTATATATTAGAGGTTTTGGCCTTTATTCCAGTAGCGGCATTATGTCTAATAGGCGCAGCAATTTCTAATTCAACCATCAGCGGTGCCGTAATTATTGCAGCAGTCTTATTTATAATCGCAATCATTGCTGGCATTTACTTACTTGTATGCCTTTATCCAGCGATGGCTTTTGTATTAGATAAAGAATTCAATTCATGGCATGCATTCAAATCTTCTTTCACTGCAACACGTGGAAATTTTTGGTCTATACTCGTGCTGCTTGTTTTCCAAACTGTCATCATAGCCATCAGTATTTTTCCATTATTTGGCATTGGCTTAATTTGGAGTTTTCCATTGATGATCATTTTGTTTGGTGAAATTTATAAACGTTTACTCGTTAATATTTAATTTTGTCTTTGAAATTCAATCTGAATTTCTTCCAGTGATTTGGTTTTTGTTTCTGGCAATAAGAAAAATGCGATGAGAAAATAACCCAGAGTAAAAAACGCAAATAACCAATATGTTTGACTCATACCCAATGCAGCGGACAAAGGAAGAAAGAATGTCGCAAGCAATGTTGCTGCCAGCGAATTAAAAAATAGACAAAGCGCAATACCTTTGCCGCGCATACGAGTTGGAAATAATTCAGATATGGCAAGCCAAACAACAACGCCAGGACCAATAGCAAAGAAAATAATAAACCCAAACAATCCCATCAATGCTAAAATACCTGAAGTAAATGGACTAAAACCAAAATATTCAATTGCCCCAAGAAAACATTCAGACACCATCACACCGAATACACCTATTAACAATAAAGGTCTTCTGCCTAATGTATCAATGAAAACAATGGCAATCATCGTGCAAAGAAAATTCAATATCCCAATACCTGCAGACCCAAGCATGGTTACTATATTCGAACTAATGCCCGCATTTTTTAAAATAAGCGGTGCATATTGTAGAAAAGAATTAATGCCGGTTAGTTGATTGAAAATAGCTATGCCAATCGCAACACATGTTGGTAGCAAAAATTGTTTAGAAAACAGTTCGCGAAAACTACCTTGTGTTGTACGTAAGGTGGATTGTATAGCTTGCATGTCTTTTTCAACCTCATCTTCAGACGAACGAATACGCTGCAAAATATTGCGCGCACGTTCTGGTTGATTATTTGCAAGCAACCAACGCGGTGTTTCCGGTAAAAACAACATGCCGATAAATAAAATTAACGCAGGCACCATGACAACAGCAAACATTCCACGCCAATTACCAGAAGGTGTAAAAATGAGATCAACAAAATAAGCCATTACAATTCCGAAAGTAAGCAGCAACTGAAAAAATGTTACGTATTTACCACGGTCTTTTGCAGGCACCATCTCAGCAACATAAAGCGGCACTGCAACAGAAACAATGCCAACGCCCACACCAAGTAACAAACGCGCTGCAAGCATTACGAAAAAAGAGTGAGCGATCAAAATAAAACTCACCCCCATAATAAAAATAAAACTAGAAGCAATAATCAGTATTCGTCTGCCATATTTATCGCCAATAGGGCCGGCCAACAACGTACCAATTAATCCGCCGCCTAAAACAGCACCAACAATAATCCCAACTTGTGTACTCGTCATAGGAATCGATTGTTGAATAAACAATAATGCGCCGGAAATAACGCCTACATCATAGCCATATAAAATACCGCCAATACTAACTAAGCAGGAAACCCAAAACATAAATCGATTATTTTTTACATGCGTAACCATTACATTTCCTTATGTTTATTTCGCAGTTGATTTAATATCAATTTCAGCGAGCACTTGTTGAAGTGCATTGATTACGACATCGATTTGTTCTTCAGTAATAATAAGCGGCGGTGCAAAACGTACTACTGTATTGTGTGTTTCTTTGGTCAAGATGCCAAAAGATAGTAATTGAAGACAAATTTGGCGTGCTGGTATTTTTTCGTCAATCTCAACACCAATCAGCAACCCTTTTCCACGCACATCTTTAATGAGTGGTGAACGCAAACTTCGTAATCGTTGCTGAAAATACTCACCTACTTTTTGTGCTCGTTCAATTAAATTTTCTTCAAACAAAACTTCAATCGCTTTTGCTGCAACAGCAGCTGCTAAAGGATTACCGCCAAATGTACTACCGTGATCACCCGGCGTGAATACATCCATTACTTCTTTGCGGGTTAAAAATAAGGAGACAGGTAAAATGCCACCCCCTAATGCCTTACCTAATACCACTGCATCAGGTTTTATACCACCATGTTCGCATGCGAGTAATTTACCAGTGCGTCCCAATCCGGTTTGAATTTCATCGCAAATCAAAAGTACATTATGTTTTTTACAGATAGCAGCACACTTTGCTAAATAATCTTTTGGCGGCACAATGATACCGCCTTCACCTTTGATAGGTTCAACCAGAAATGCAGCTGTGTTCGGGGTGATTGCATGTTCAAGTGCTTCGACATCACCATAGGGAATAATAGTAAAACCCGGTGTGAAAGGACCAAAGCCAAAACGATATTGTGATTCTGTCGACATGCTTACGATACTGATTGTACGCCCGTGAAAGTTGCCAGAACACGCAATGATCTCTGCCTTATCAGCTGGCACACCTTTTACAACGTACGCCCACTTGCGTGCTGCTTTAAGAGCTGTCTCCACTGCTTCTGCGCCTGTATTCATAGGCAATGCTTTTTCAAAGCCAGTGTGTTTGCAAATATTTTCAAGAAATGGGCCCAATTTATCTGTATAAAATGCACGCGAAACAATATTTAACTGACTAGCCTGGTGCTTAAGAGCATCTACTAATTTGGGGTGACAATGCCCATGACTTACCGCTGAATAAGCACTCATCATATCGAGATAACGCTTGCCATTTTCATCCCATACATACACACCTTCGCCGCGCGTCAATACAACTGGCAGAGGCTTATAATTGTGCGCGCCATATAGATCTTCTTGCTCGATGAATGGACTAGTCATAACTGCGGTTTTCCATGATGTGAAAGGCTGTACGTTACGAAAATTCGCCTGAAGATACAAGTATCACATGGAAGGGCCGTTTTGAAAAAAAGACAAATAAAAAAGTGCTTCTGAGAGACAGTCTTCAAAAACCCGGTTGCCCATATGTTGGAAACCTCTGTGGCGTTTTAGGCTTTCCTCTTACGAATTCCTAAAAGTTATGAGGACATGCACACCACGCTACAATCGTATTTCCATCGTCTCATCATTGAAAGGTTTTGGACAAATTCCCCACAAAAGCACTTTTTTACTCCTTTCTTACTACCAGTATAGCAGCATAGGAGAAATTCAGTCATTTTCTAGCCCAGGCAAGGTTTGAATATTTTTACTAATCAATATATAGTGCTACCCTCTTAATCGTCATACCTATACTCC
This sequence comes from Gammaproteobacteria bacterium, assembly GCA_027356065.1. GTDB lineage: Bacteria > Pseudomonadota > Gammaproteobacteria > DSM-16500 > DSM-16500 > Aquicella. Next base: position 152 of record DAIEGU010000079.1, on the reverse strand, counting down.
ATCTTTTGTTATAGCCATGGTTCAAAAAATAAAATTTGAGACACAGAAAGAAGAGCCCACCGCCGAAATTCATGCATTAAGCCATGATGGGCGCGGTATTGCTTCTATTGGTGGCAAAACGACCTTTATTAGTGGAGCACTACCAATGGAAA
>DAIEGU010000030.1 GCA_027356065.1 Gammaproteobacteria bacterium | reverse complement strand
TACCACCAATAACAAATTTAGAGCCTTATCTTCTTTTATTAAAAGAGCGCAAAGTAGATGTGATTATTTGCACTTCAGGAGAAAGCGTGAATAATTTAAAAAAATTAACTGGAGATGAGAATTTTCGAATGTTGAAACAAGTCCCATTGTTAGTGGTAAGTGATCGGATAAAAATGCTTGCGCAAGATTTAGGTTTTCAGACAATATGGGTGGCAAATAATGCCAAACACGAAACATTAATTCGCGCATTAAACGAGATAAGGACTCAATGATGGCAGATCAAATCGTAAGTGAAAATAAGCAACTTGATCCAATAAAAAAGAAAACTACAGATTCAAAGCGTTCAGGTTGGGCAAACATGGGAATTTTATTCTCAACGTTGGCTATTGTCATATTACTTGGCGCATTTGGCTACGCATATTTTCAATTAGCTCAAACTAATATTGCATTAGCGCAAGCATTAACAGATATAAACACTCAAACAGTCAATAATCAAAAATCGGTAGAAGCATTACAAACATCTGTGAATACATTACAGCAAGATGCACAAAAATCAGCGGATTTATCTGCTAAGCAAGAACAACTTATTGCAGATTGGCAAGCAGCACAAAAAGGTATTTTAATAAAATGGTATGTGGCCGAAGCGCAATATTTAGTGAAGTTAGCAAATGATCATCTCATGTTTACACATGACATGACGCTTTCATTGACCTTATTACAACGTGCAGAGCAAGTATTACAAAATTTACCAAATGATGATTTGCTTGATATCCGTAAATCACTTTCAGCTGATATTGCAAAATTACAATCAGCACCATCAGTCAATACAACGGCTTTGTATGTGCAATTAAATGGCTTAAATGATATTGTCGATCAATTGCCATTACCTTCTAGCCCACTTAAAGCAGAAGAAAAACAAAAAATTGAAACATCCAATACCTCATTACCATGGTGGAAAGCAGGATTAAATAAAACATGGGATGCGCTTGGTAAAATTGTAATTGTGAGATCTGAAGCGAACGTTCAACCATTTGTAATGCCAGAAGAGAAAATATTTTTATATCAAAATTTACATGCGCAGTTTGAAAGTACAATGTGGTCCGTGCTGCATCATAAACCTGACGTTTATCAAGCCAGTTTAGCTCGCGCGCTTTCTTGGGTGCAAAAATACTTTGATCAATCAGCGCCAGCAACATTAAACATGCAAAAACAGTTACAGGAATTGAGTAAAATTAACATTGAACCAACCACTATAACGTTAAATGATACGTTGCAATTATTTGATAAATATTTTGCTGCAGCCCAGTCATCTAATACATTAGCAGAAACAGTTATTCCGCATTAACGGAGAGATACATGCGACGCCTAATTATATTTTTAATTTTTTTGATGATTTCTGTTTGGCTTGGCGTTGAGTTTGTAAAGCATCCTGGCTATTTGTTATTGGTATACAAGCCATGGATAGTACAAATGCCGCTTTGGTTTGCATTGGTTTCTACAATTGTTATTTTAGCTTTGTTTTATTTACTTATTCACAGTGTCGATAGCATTCAATTAGGATGGTTTCGATTAAAGAATTGGTTACGTTTTCGCCGTGAACATAAGTTTTATAGTAAAACTCAAAATGGTTTGACCTTTCTTATTGAAGGCCGCTTTCAGAAAGCAGAAAAATTATTGTTGGCGGGTGTTAATCAATCTGTTGATCCACTAATTAATTATTTGGGCGCAGCAAAAGCTGCGCATGAATTAGGTGAATATGATAAGCGCGATGGTTATTTACAAAAAGCTTATCAGGTAGCACCCGATGCGGATTTGGCAATTGGTATCACGTCAGCAGAATTGGAAATAGAGCAGCATCAACTTGAACATGCTGCTGCTACATTGCTGCATTTACATACATCTTATCCACGTCATCCGCGCATACTTAAATTGCTAGAAAAAGTTTATGTGCGACAAGCGGAATGGGAAAACGTATTAAAAATTTTACCTGCTATGCGTAAGGCGAAAATAATTAATAGCGAACAATACGCGCAATTTGAAAAAAATATTTATTGTTCGATTTTAAATTCAGCAAATTTAAAAAACTTAGATACGTTACACACTATTTGGAACAGTATGCCAAAACATGTTAGAAAAAATTCCGATGTAGTTTGTGCTTACACTAAACAATTATTGCGTTTCCCGGTTGCTACAAAAGAAGCAGAAGAATTAATTCGCAAGACATTGAAAGCAGAATGGAATGCGGAGTTAGTTAAAATTTACAGTATGTTGCCGTTTTCCAATCTAAATCGCCAATTAGTTATTGTCGGTGCTTGGGTCAAATTATATGGACAGCGCCCTGAATTATTATTGTTGTTAGGAAAATTGTGTGCGCAAATACAACTCTGGGGCAAGGCAAAAGATTATTTTGATAAGTGTCTAATGCAAGGCCCAAATACGGAAGCATCGCTAGAATATGGCAAGTTGCTTGAACATTTAGACGAACCTCATGAAGCGCTTAACAAATATCGTGAAGGCTTAGCGCAATCAATTTATTCTCCTATGCCCACAATAATGGCCCCGATTCATCACGAACCGAATGAAGTTATTTTGGCGAAGACACCATGACTGCCTTGTTCAGGATGACAACAAACATCGGCTGCTTTAAAATGAGCACCAAATTTTTATAACTAATTCTAATGTCTTATTTAAGAGTGATTTATGGCTGTATTAGAAATACTTCAATATCCTGATCCCCGTTTGCGCATCAAAGCAGAATCTGTTACTCAGATTGATGACGATATACGTAAAAAAGTCGAAGATATGTATGAAACCATGTATGTCAATCAAGGCGTAGGCCTAGCTGCGACCCAAGTGAACATTCATCTGCAAATTTTTACTATGGATATTTCTGATACGCGTGACAAACCGCTTTGTGTTATCAATCCAGAAATTTTGACTAAATCAGGTATGCAATATGATTATCATGGTTGTTTATCTGTCGGGGCTGGTTTAGGTATATCAGATAAACTTGAGCGTGCAGCCAAATTGCGTCTTAGAGGAATGGACTTGGATGGCAAAATATTCGAATGGGATTTAGATGAGTTAGCTGCTATTTGTGTTCAGCATGAAGTTGATCATTTGAATGGAATTTTATTTATCGATCATTTATCACGCTTAAAGCTTGACCGTATACGTAAAAAAATTGATAAAGCTCAACGTCGGGTGTAAATAAACTTAATTATGGATACATCATTAAAAATAATTTTTGCTGGTACACCAACCTTTGCAGCGGTTGCATTAGAAGCACTATTACAATCGTCACACCAATTAGTTGCGGTTTATACTCAGCCTGACAAGCCTTCTGGTCGCGGGCTTAAAGTTTTGCCATCGCCAGTAAAAGAATTAGCACTCATGTACCAACTTCCTGTTTATCAACCTATCTCGCTTAAAGGTTCATATGAACAAGAAACGCTGGCAAATTTTAAAGCAGATGTCATGGTAGTTGCTGCATATGGCATGTTATTACCTGCTCCAGTTTTAACTATTCCTCGATTAGGCTGCGTTAATATACATCCTTCGTTATTGCCTCGTTGGCGAGGAGCGGCACCTATACAGCGCAGTATTTTTGCAGGCGATACCATAACAGGTGTCACCATTATGCAGATGGACCAAGGATTGGATACAGGGCCTATGCTTTTGCAACGGCAATATGTCATGGATCCTGACGAAACATCCCAAACGTTGCATGATAATCTTGCCAAAGTAGGCGCAGAAGCGCTGATTCAAACGTTAGATTTGCTTGCGCAAAGCAAGTTAAAAAAGCAAATACAAGATAATAGTTTGGCAACTTATGCGAATAAAATTACTAAAGAAGAAGCGTTGATTGATTGGGAACAGCCAGCGATTGAACTCGAACATCAAGTGCGTGCATTTAATCCATGGCCGGTTGCTTATACGAGTTGGAAAGGACAAAGTTTGCGTATATGGAATGCGCGCTCCATTGCAAAAGAGCATCAAGCATCACCACGAACTATTTTACGCGCAGATCGTAATGGCATAGATGTGGCAACAGGAAATGGCGTATTGCGTTTATTACAAGTGCAATTACCGGGTAAAAAAGCCATGTCAATTACAGATTTTTATAATGCTCGTCAGCATGAATTGAAAGAAGGTGAGAAATTTATTTAGATTTTTAGACTCAATTACCTAGCCATACAACAAAAACTACGGTCGATAAAACTTGCTCACGTATTTATTGTCACTATCCTTTGAAAGTTCAATTTCATTACCAGGACCAGTCGCACTCGTATCAGTAAAAGAATTTGCAAAGGCCATGTATTTAGCTGGACCAGATTTAAAGTTTGCAAAGAAGGCTTTTACTTTTGGACTTTGGCTGCTTACTGGTATGCAGAAAAGTGTTGTAGGTTGGTATTTAGCCGCTTGTTGTCCAAGCGCCATCACTTTTTGATGTGCTGCTAGCCATATAGTATCAATAGTTTGGGTATCGTTTGGAGAACATTTCTTTTGTTTTTCTACTGAGAGGTAGGCCTCTTCAATCGCATCTAAGATTGGAATCATGTCCTTGTCAACTGTGTTGAGGTATTTTGTTTTTGTTTCATCGTAAATTGCGCGACCGCGTATGTTGCCGGCATGCCAATTTGTAGTCATTATTTCCTTTTGTAAGGATGCTAAAATTTGAAAAGCAGTCTTGGTTTGTAATTTTTTTTCTGTATATGTGTCGAAAAACACTGTTGGCTGATTGGCAGAGGAATGGTTTTCATTTTTTTGACCCAGCTTGGTTGTAATTCTAGTGTTTTCATTAGTGATGAATGTAGTTAACTCAGATGAGTTTTCTAATTCTTTAGTTAATAGATATTGGTTTTGAGTAAAGGGAGTAGTTACTAATTCATCATTCTCTAAACGTGTAAACAAGCTATCTACTTCTCGTGCAAGTAATTCTTCAGATTCCGAAAGATATGCATTAGCTTTTAACAGGACACATGTATCATGAATTGCTTTAGCTTTGGCTTTAACATCTGTTGTTGAGGATTTTAATTTTATTAAGGCGGAATTAATTGTAGGTGTTGTGAATGCAATATCATCTGCATTTTTTAAAGATAATTCAATAAATTTGGAAATAAGCGGTCTGCAAATCATATTCCTGAGTCTCGCCTCGTTGGTACTCTTGTTTTGGTTGGAACTTATGTTCCGACCCCATCATATTGTTAGAATGTTAAGAAAATCTTAAATGGAAGTTTTTTAAACAAACAATTCAGTCTTGCTATTTAAGTAAAATAAGCCACAATGCAACATCATCATTATTTACAGCAGATTGCCATCGTGAAAACTAATAAAAATCTCCGTCTTTTAGCAGCGCAAGTGATTGATGCTGTCACTAGCGGCCAATCATTGTCAGATGCATTGGAGCCCGTTTTATCGCAAATTAAAGAAGCACGTGATCGAGCATTTGTGCAAGCCATTTGTTATGGCGTATGTCGTTTTTACACACGTTTAGATGTGTTATTGAGTTTTTTATTAAAAAAGCCCATGAAAGCCAAAGATAGCGATGTGCATGCGCTTTTACTGGTTGGGCTTTATCAACTTCGTGATATGCGTGTGCCTGCACATGCCGCCGTTGCTGAAACAGTAAACGCAGCAGGTGAATTGAATAAGTCATGGGCACGTGGATTTGTAAATGCAAATTTACGCGAATACCTGCGTCAAAAAGACAAAATAGAAAATGAAATAAATGCCGATTTGGAAGCACAATATGCGCATCCAATGTGGTGGATTGATGAAATTAAATTAGCATGGCCAAATAATTGGGAAGGTATTTTGAATGCTAACAATGCGCACCCACCTTTTTCGTTACGTATTAATAAACAACATTATTCACGTGATGAATATTTAAAATTACTTGCTGATAATAATATTGATGCACATGCGATACCTGAAACAGAAGAAGGTGTTGTATTAGCCACGCCAACCACAGTGGATCAATTGCCCGAATTTTCTAAAGGTGTTGTGTCAGTGCAAGATGGTGCCGCTCAATTAGCGGCAACATTACTTGAATTAGCGCCAGACCAACGAGTCTTAGATGCTTGTGCGGCACCTGGCGGTAAACTTGCGCATTTGCTTGAACGTGAACCCAAACTGCAAGAAGTTGTTGCAGTCGAAAAAGATGAATCACGTTTTGCCACCATTAAAGATAACCTTTCGCGCTTAAAGTTGTCGGCGACGCTACATTGTCACGATGTTATGGATGTCGAAGAATGGTGGGACGGAAAATTATTCGATAGAATTTTACTTGATGCGCCATGTTCAGCTAGCGGCGTTATTCGTCGTCATCCTGATATTAAGCTGCTGCGTGAATCCCAAGACATTGCCGTACTTGCGAAATTACAATCACAATTACTAGAAGCATTATGGCCGACGCTGAAACCCGGCGGATTGTTACTGTATGTTACTTGTTCACTATTTCCTGCTGAAAACAAAGATGTGATAGCAAAGTTTCTTGATCACCACCTGGATGCGAAAATGGATACGATAGATGCAGCGTGGGGAATGCCAGTGAAGTTTGGCCGACAAATTCTTCCAGGCATGCACAAGATGGATGGTTTTTATTATGCAAGGTTGAGGAAGGCGGATTTAGACTGAAGTCCGCCTGCTGTCGCGTTATAGTAATTGGTTGATGAAAAGCCGTTCGCCCTTTCATCAACCCATTACCTAACCTATACAGCAATGACAGGTAGATACGAATTCGGTAAAATCCTACTTTATAACCTCGCCGACAAAGGTCAAAAATCATGCGCATTGAATACGATGTGAAATTAGATTTTTCTGATGTATTAATCCGTCCTAAACGAAGTGTATTAAAAACCCGCGCTGAAGTTTCGCTTGAACGTGAATTTCGATTTAAACATACACACAGCGTATGGCAAGGCGTGCCTATTATTGCTGCTAATATGGACCATACCGGCACCTTCGCCATGGCATCCACATTATCACAACATAAATTGCTAACTGCTCTCGATAAATTTTTAGGGCCTGCCGAATGGGAAAAGTTTGCCAAGACACATGAACAAGCACTTGCTTCTTGTTTTGTTTCTGTCGGTATCAGTGAAGCTGATTTTACTAAACTTGATGAAACCATGAAGATGGTAAATGTTCCTTTTATTTGTTTGGATGTTGCGAATGGTTACACAGAACGATTCGTTTCTTGTCTTGAACGTTTGCGTGAGACTTATCCTAAAACTGTCATCATGGCTGGTAATGTTGTCACTGGCGAAATGGTGGAAGAATTAATTTTATCTGGTGCGGATATTGTAAAGATTGGCATAGGGCCTGGTTCTGTCTGCACGACGCGTGAAAAAACCGGTGTGGGTTATCCACAATTATCAGCCATTATAGAATGCGCAGATGCAGCGCATGGTTTAGGCGGACAAGTATGCGCAGACGGCGGTTGTACCACGCCGGGTGATGTTGCAAAAGCATTTGCAGCAGGCGCTGATTTTGTCATGCTCGGCGGCATGCTATCCGGACATGATGAAACTCTAGGTGATGTTATTGAAGAGAACGGTAAAAAATATAAGCGTTTTTATGGCATGAGCTCGAAAGAAGCCATGGAAGTTCATCATGGTTCTGTTGCAGATTATCGATCAAGTGAAGGACGCTCAGTCAATGTTCCTTACAAAGGCCCAGTAAAAAATACCATTCTTGATATTCTTGGCGGCATAAGATCAACTTGCACTTATGTTGGCGCACATCGATTAAAAGAATTATCAAAACGTACTACTTTTATTCGTGTGGCTAGACAATTAAATGAAGTTTTTGCGTCATATGATGTGAATAAGTAATGCAGGGTCACGCCTGACTCATGTGTCATCCTGAACAGGGGTTTTTTGCCTGTGAAGGATCTAATGCTAATGAAGAAGATCCTTCACAGGCAAAAAACCCCTGTTCAGGATGACAATTACGAATTCCAGGATGACGCTATCATATTTGTCAATGATTGAATGTGAAAATTTTGTCGAGTATGATTTCGCTACTTCGTATCTAATGCACTGTTCAGTGTGTTCATGGAAGCGCAGATAGAAGGTGTTATACCTTTATCAATATTAGAGGTATATGCCACTCTCCCAACCGGACGAGATTCGGTATAAACGGAATTCCAACAATCCCAAATAATAAATATTAAAGGAGTATGGATTATGTTGAAAAAAATTCTTCTTGCGAGTGCTATGTTAGTTTCCACGACCGGAATTGCTATGGCAGATCAAGCATTAGCGCCTTATGTTGGTGTCAGCACAGGTATTAATGTGATGACAGCGGACAAGGCTGGCTTAAATGGCTATCGTGGTGTCCCATTTAACGCATTTGTTGGTTATGGTGGTACTATCGAACAAAACCTTTATCTTGCAGGTGAATTAACAGGCACAGTTGCAACAGGACAGATTTCCGATACGAATCAATTAAAAACAACTTATGGCTATGGCGCTAGCATCCTTCCTGGATTCATGTTGAGTGACCATACATTAGCATTTGCTCGTTTAGGATTGCTAAGAACCAGGTTCTCGCAAATCGATTCAACTAAAACAGGCGCACAAATTGGTTTAGGTTTACAAACCAGCTTGACTCAAAACCTGGATTTACGCGGTGAATATGATTTTGCAGGTTATAAACATATTAATTATTCGGGAACGACTGCTTCCCCAATCTCTGATTTATTCACACTTGGCGTTGTTTATAAGTTTGATTAATTATATATAAGCGCCGTGGCGATCCAGAAAATTGTATGGATTGCCACGCGACTTTCAGTCGCTCGCGATGACAAATTCATCTATAATTCCCACCTCATTTGTCTTAGCGAAAATACATATGCCATTTATCATTCTCGATCGTGATGGGGTAATTAACTATGACTCGGATGAATATATTAAATCACCCGAAGAATGGAACCCCATACCAGGTAGTTTAAATGCGATTGCGCAATTAAACCGCGCGGGATTTCATGTGTTAATAGCAACAAATCAATCCGGCGTTGCGCGTGGTTTATATGATCTTGAAATGCTAGATCTTATTCACGAAAAATTTGTCCGTGAATTAGCATCCGTTGGTGGCTATGTAGAAGAAATTTTTTTCTGTCCTCATCATCCTGATGAACATTGCCATTGTCGTAAACCCCAGCCAGGATTATTGTTACGCATACAAGAAAAATATCCGGTTAAATTACAACATACATTTTTTATCGGCGATTCATTTGTTGATGTACAAGCAGCGCGTGCAGCAGGATGCATGCCATTATTAGTGCTTACAGGGAAAGGACAACAAGCGTTAGAAAAATATCCTGAATTATTGCATGTTCCACAATTCCCTGATTTGGCGCATGCTGCGCAATTTGTTTTATCTCAACAGAGAGTGAAAGATGAGTAACAAAAAATATTCTCAAATTAATTTGTTTGTACGTTCATTGCTTTTTTCTACTTTTTCTTTGGTAACGATTACTCTGTATAGTTTTTTGTGTGTTTTCTCTCTGATTTTGCCTTTACGCTATCGTCATTTAATTATTCGTTGTTATTTACGTGCTTACATTTATGCACTAAAAAAGATTTGTCATATCGATTATAAGATAGAAGGTTTAGAAAATATTCCACGTGATCGTAACGGCATAGTGTTATGTAAACATCAATCAACTTGGGAAACGATGCTGCTTCCAACTATTTTTCATGATCCAGCTGTTATCGTGAAACAAGAATTAATGTGGATACCTTTTTTTGGGTGGGGTTTGGCAGTCTCTGATCCCATCGCCATTAATCGTAAAAATAAATCGTCAGCTATGCAGCAAATCATAGAAAAAGGCCGGAAACGTCTTCAAGATGGCCGCTGGGTATTAGTATTTCCAGAAGGAACGCGTGTGGCGTACGGCGAAGTTGGACACTATAAATTAGGTGGAGCAAGACTTGCTACAGCGACAGGATATCCCGTGGTTCCTGTTGCCCATAATGCAGGACGTTTTTGGCCGCGGCGCAAATTTATCAAACGTCCAGGTACGATTCGTGTTGTGATTGGCCCGCTCATAGAAACAAACGGGCGCAGTGCTGAAGAAGTATTAGCTTTAGCAAAAAATTGGATTGAAGAGACGGTGCTTAAGCTTGATCAATAAATCCACCCGTTAAAATATTATTTCCGCCGCAACGTTTTTTGCGCGCACATTTGGAAATAGGTGAATCTGCTGGAATCAAATCTTTTAACACACTAAATGGGATACGTATTGTTTGCGGTCCAAATACATAAGGTGCTACTTGATATTCATCAAATGTAATTAACAATCCATTCGATTTAATGTTCCAATTGTTAAAATGCTCTGCGGTTGGTGTTACGCCATCAGTAATCATGTCGTTATTTGGCAGACGCCGCATTAATACTTTGCGCGAATATTGCGATAAAACAGGTAAATAATCTGCATCTGGCGCGAATAAATCCGCTAAAGTGAGTTCGCGTGCATTAGTGAGATCGTAATTGAGTACGCGGTGGTGATGATAAGGGTGCGCCATGCCTGTCGCATATCCTTGAATAGAGAAACGGACGCTGATAATCAAATTTGCACCTGATTTAATGGCGGATACGTTGTAATCAATAGCGAGTTCATTTTTGACTTTGGATTTAGGCAGTGTTAATTGGTAATCTCGAGTTTTCGTAACACCGCTTTTGAACTGATCAGCTTCCTCAGTAATGATATTTGAAACGCGGTGATTAAAACCATCTACGCCTTGTTGTTCTTCTGCATCGAAATTTTGTAATTCAGGATAGACTTCTCTGATCACAATTCTCGGCTTATCGTAGTCAACTTTTTGCTGCGTAATAAGATCAACGGCATCTGAAAGATGGTAAGTCTGCCTATCATCTCTTCCCGTGCTGTCATCTGAGTCATCATCGGCAAACGTAGGCAAAGCAAATAAGGTTAAAAGAGTGAGTATTAGGATCTGCATAGCTCTCCAAGTTGTCATCCTGAGAAGCGTTTTTTGCGACGAAGGATCTTCATCGATTCTAAATTTCCTAGCAAATATCTTCATAAAGATTTTTCCATGTTGGATTAAGTTAATTGATTAGCTCATTTTTTTCATTTGTGTACTATCAGGAGATCCTTCGTCGCAAAAAACGCTTCTCAGGATAACAACTTGAGAAGGTTCCTCAGGGATATCTGAGAGACTCACCTATTGGAATACTTATCCGCAAAGCCTTGGCTACCATAACAGCCATTACCATGGGCTTCTGCACCGACAATAATGCCTTTGGTGTTTGTCTCAAAGGTTGCGACACAAGTCAGTGATAAGGAATTGTTGTCCCAGCCGTTAGTATTCGGCTGGACCACAACGACAGGTCTCCCTCCGGTATAATTGACCCCGACAGCAGGAGAAGCAGTGCGGTTATCAGAATGACGATAAGTCTGTGTGTGATAAACATAAAGGGTTTTGCCATCAGGCCCTGGCATTTGAATATCAGGTCTTCCCCAGCGGCTAATAAGAGGATTGACAGATGCCCCGCGCCAGCTGCCCACACTTTGTGTATAATAGTTGGTCGTTGAGCAACTGGTGAGTAAAATTAGCAGTCCTAAAACGATAGATTGACGCATAATACATCCTTGATAGCGTAGGTAATGGGTTAGCATAAAGAATTTTTTTTTGATAGAAAAGTCTGCATATGAAATTAGCTTTTTGTCTTTTTAAATACTTTCCGTATGGTGGGTTACAGCGGGATTTTCTGCGTATCGCGCGTGCTTGCCGAGATCGTGGACATGACATTCATGTCTATACGATGCGATGGGACGGTGATCGAGAGCCTGGTTTTTCAGTGCATATTGTGCCTGCACGAGGGTTACAAAATCATACGCGTTGTCAGTCGTTTATAAAAAAACTGCAGCGTGAGCTTAATCAGCAGCATTATGATCTTGTTATTGGATTTAATAAGATGCCTGACCTTGATCTATATTATGCGGCAGACGTTTGTTATCAGGCTCGGATCAATGAGACTCGCTCGTCTTTCTATCAATTATTGCCGCGTTATAAACAGTGGGTGCAATTAGAAGAAGCCGTATTTGCAAATGGTAATCAAACAGAGATTATGTTGATTTCATCACTGCAACAACCCGTGTTTACAGATTATTATCAAACAGAACAAAATCGATTTCATTTATTGCCGCCGGGTATAGCAAAAGATCGAATAGCACCAGCTAATGCACAAGCGATTCGTACTGAATTACGTAAACGTTATAACATTAAAACGGATGATCGTTTGATATTAATGGTGGGTTCTGGGTTTAAAACAAAAGGGTTGGATCGCGCAATTTACGCGCTGGCTGCCTTACCTGAAAACGTAAAAACGCGTTGTCACTTTTTTGTGATTGGACAAGATGATGCTAAACCGTTTGAACGTTTAGCTACACATTTGCAAGTAAATAATCATCTGCATTTTCTCGGTGGGCGCAATGACGTTGCTGATTTTTTGCTAGCTGCAGATTTACTGATACATCCTGCGTATCATGAAAATACCGGCACCGTTTTGTTGGAAGCAATGATTGCTGGTTTACCTGTATTAACAGTCGATATTTGCGGTTATGCACATTATGTGAAAGATGCAAATGTTGGCGTGGTGTTAACGACGCCGTTTCAACAAGCGGAATTAAATGCGGCATTAGAAAAAATGCTATTATCCAGCTCCACTGAATGGCAGGCAAATGGATTGGCATTTGCTAAAGCAGCGGATATTTATAGCTTGCCGGAAAAAGCAGCAGATCTTATTGAAAGTAGCGGACGGTTGCGTGAAATTTAATATTACTCCTACACTGAAGTCATATTTTGCTGCAAGCGACCCCCTGTTTGATCAAATCATGGCATTGCACGGGGAGTGCTTTCGTCAACTTGAAGGACGACTGACTCAACGTATTGTATTAGGAGACAAAAGTTATTTTATCAAACAGCATAAAGGCATAGGCTGGAAAGAAGTATTCAAAAACTTGTTTCAATTAAGATTACCGGTAACGAGTGCTAGGAATGAATGGGAAGCTATTCAAAAATTGCAATCACTGGATGTACTTACACCTAAAGTCGTTGCTTATGGTAAACGTGGGTTGAATCCTGCTTATCAACAATCATTTGTTCTAATGGAAGAGCTAAAGCCCATCATTAGCTTGGAAATGCTTTGCGCAAGATGGCAAAGACAGCCTCCATCTTTTGCATTAAAGTTTATGTTGATTCAAGAGGTCGCACGTATAACGCGTCTTATGCATGAAAACGGTATCAATCATCGTGATTTGTACATTTGCCATTTTTTATTAGATACAACAAGCAGCATAGATATTATTAAAAAAGAACAATTGAAGCTGTATTTGATAGATTTGCATCGGGCACAAAGTCGCCGCTTGACACCTAAGCGTTGGATCATCAAAGATTTAGCGGGATTATATTTTTCTAGCAAAGATATAGGATTAACGCAGCGAGACTGGTATCGTTTTATAAAGGCGTACAGGCAGACATCATTGCGTTATAGTGTTAATTCAGAAAATGGATTCTGGAAAAAGGTGAAAGAACGTGGGGAACAATTATATCGTAACCATACCAAGTGATGTGCTCGATTTGAACTTACTGACGTGGAAAGAATTGCGTGCAGTTGATTTTGCATTTGATTCTCCGTTTAAGTTGAAATTGGCAGACGATCAATATTTGGTGACAGAAGAAATCGTGCGTATCGTTCCCGGTAAGCGCATTGTTGCGTTTGGTACATGGCAAGGTAAATCAATCGTAGCAAAATTATTTTTTGATGGTGATGCAAAACGTCACATGGAAGAAGATGCTGATGGCGTGAAGTTGTTACGCGAACATAAAATTCCAACACCGCCTTTGTATTATCAAGGTTATAGTCCTGATAAACGTGTGTATGTGTTGCTCTTTCAGCGTATTTACGAAGCTTCTGGCCTGGGAGATATTTGGCGGGATAAGAAAAATATCACTTCAATTTTACCTATCTTACAAGGTGTCACCGTTGAGCTTGCTACTCAACATGTACTCGGTATATTGCAACACGATTTGCATCTAAATAATTTTCTACTTACTAGAAAAACTATTTATACACTTGATGGTGCACAAGTCGAATTGGTTCCGCAGCTTTTACCTAGAAAACTCAGCATAGAAAATTTAGCATTGTTTTTTTCCCAATTTGGCGTGGGACATGAAGAGTATCATGAAAAATTATTTAAGCATTATGCTAAAGCACGTGGCTGGTTATTAAAACCTGAAGACACGGTGGAATTATTCTTGGCGGTTAAAAAATGGAATGATGAGCGCTGGAATAGTTACGAACAAAAAATCTTTCGCGAATGCACAGCATTTGGTTGTATTGATACGTGGAATACATTTGGTATTTATGATCGCAAAGCGGGAACGCCAGAATTTTCCGAATTTCTAAAAAATCCTGACAGTGCTTTTTCCGATCCTACAACGGTTATGTTAAAAGATGGCAGATCAGCGACCGTTGTAAAAGTGACTTATGATAATCGAGATTATGTTGTTAAACGATATAACATAAAAAATATGCGTCACCGATTACGTCGTGCCATACGTCGAACACGTGCATCCATGTCATGGCGATTAGCGCAAAAGTTTACAATGTTTGGTATTCCTACAGCAAAACCGATTGCGTTTATAGAAAAGAAATGGCTAGGATTTCGCGGCAAATCTTACTATGTGACTGAGTATGTATCATCCGAACACGCAGGAGATTATTTTGCGAGTATCAATCCAGAAAAAATTACTGAGATGGTAAAGCAAATTGGTACGTTATTAAAAAACATTGCTAAGGTTGAAGTGACACACGGTGATTTAAAAATTACAAACATATTGATTGATGCAAATAAAAAACCCATTTTGATCGATCTAGATGGTGCTGCAGAACATTCTTCATTATCCAGTTTGCGTTCCGCTTGGCGTAAAGAAATAAAACGCTTTCTCCGTAATTTTGATGATAAACCTCTTATCAGTAAGCAATTTAAAGCGGAGTTGGGAGAGAAGAGTTAATTGTTTTTAAATGTTGTTATGTTGAGGGCCAAGTGTTGTTACGCTGAGAATTGAGTGTTGTCATCCTGAGAGCGTTTTTTGCTC
>DAIEGU010000062.1 GCA_027356065.1 Gammaproteobacteria bacterium | reverse complement strand
ATCCATTTACGCGAAGATAGACGGCATATACAAGAACGCGATGTTGAATTAATCCAAAGTGTATTGCTGACTAGACTGAATCTTGAAATGGCTGTTACCGATACAATGGTGCGTTATGCTGAAAAAATAAAACCAGTATATTGTTGTTTTGTGCCGGAAAAAAGACAAGAATTAACAACAGAAGGCGGCCTTGATGTTGTTAGTCAGAAAGCAAAAGTGCGTGATGCGACCCAGCATTTAACAAAGCAGGGTATAAAAATTTCGCTGTTTATTGATCCTGATTTTGCGCAAATTGAAGCAGCTAAAAGAATAAACGCACCTATTATTGAAATTCACACAGGTGCTTATGCTGATGCTAAGACGCTGGATGAACAACAAAAAGAACTTGAGCGAATTCAAAAAGCCAGTGAATTTGCTGCTGAATTAGGATTAGTTGTGAATGCTGGTCATGGTCTTAATTATCAGAATGTGCAGGCTATTGCACGAATACCGGTAATAAATGAATTAAATATAGGTCATGGTATTATTGCCAGATCTATTTTTTCAGGATTATTCACGGCTGTTCGTGATATGAAGCAGTTGATGATTGAAGCGAGGAATGGTAACGCATGATAGTACGTACACGTTTTTCACCTAGCCCCACAGGGATGATACATCTTGGCAATGCACGCGCTGCACTATTCAGCGCACTTTATGCAGC
Organism: Gammaproteobacteria bacterium; assembly: GCA_027356065.1. Classification (GTDB taxonomy): domain Bacteria; phylum Pseudomonadota; class Gammaproteobacteria; order DSM-16500; family DSM-16500; genus Aquicella. The sequence continues at coordinate 12,494 of DAIEGU010000062.1, read as the reverse complement.
AAAACATGATGGTGTTTTCATTCTTCGTATTGAAGATACAGACTTGTCACGTTCTGATGAGCGATTTGTAGAATCACTGCAAAGAGATTTGAAATGGTTAGGTATCAATTGGCAAGAAGGCCCCAACGTAGAGGGTAAGTATGGCCCTTATTGGCAGTCACAGCGTCAACCTATCTATGCCAAATATTATAAAGTACTAGAAGAAAAAGCATTAATTTATCCTTGTTTCTGTACTGATCAGGAATTAGCACTGGCACGTAAATTGCAATTATCACGTGGACAAGCGCCACGTTATTCAGGCACTTGTAAAAAATTATCAGCAGCAGAAGTGAATGCAAAAATCGTAGCAGGTAAAAAACCTGCTTGGCGTTTTGCTGTTCCTACTAATCAAACAATTAAATTTGTTGATATCGTAAAAGGTGAGCAGGAATTTCATACGGATGATATAGGTGATTTTATTGTGCGTCGTGCGGACGGTACAGCACCATTTTTATTTTGTAATGCAATTGATGATGCCGAAATGAAAGTAACGCATGTTTTACGCGGCGAAGATCATTTGGCAAATACTCCGCGTCAAATTATGTTACTAAATGCATTGCAATTACCTGTTGCACAATACGGGCATTTATCATTAATCGTAGGTGATGATGGTTCTCCATTATCTAAACGTCATGGCAGCTCAAGTGTCGATGAAATGCGTTTAGAAGGTTATTTGCCTATTGCATTAATGAATTATCTTGCACGTCTCGGACATACTTGTGAGGCACAGGAACTGCTAGATTTTGATCATTTGGCTGAATATTTTCAGTTAGATAAATTAAGCAGGTCACCTGCACGATTTGATAAAAGCCAACTTATGTATTGGCAAAAAACGGCAGTGCAAGCATTAGATATTCCAGGTGTATGGCGTTGGATAGGTGAAGGTGTTGCTAATCAAGTACCAGAATCTACGCGTACTTTATTTGCTGAAACAGTGCGTGCCAATATTGAATTTCCACAAGATGCATTAATTTGGGCCAAAATATTTTTCCATGATGAAGCGCCGATTGATGCAAGCGAATTAAAAATTATACGTGATGCAGGCGAACAGTTTTTTGTGGAAGCGGAGCTTGCTGTTGATAAATACGGTATCGATTTACCAAAGGTTTTAGCAGATATGAAGCAATCACTAGGCTTGAATGGTAAAAAATTATTTATGCCGTTACGCGTCGCATTGACAGGTAAAACATATGGCCCTGAACTTGCACATATTGCTGAATTATTAGGTGCAAAGAAAATGAAACATCGTTTAGGCAAGGCAATACAATTTGCAGGCGGAAAAGAATAATCATGTTAAAAATATTTAATACGCTGACACGACAAAAAGAAATTTTTACACCTATTCGTCCAGAAAAAGTTGGAATTTATTTTTGCGGCGTAACTGTTTACGATTATTGTCACATTGGTCATGCGCGAATTTATGTTTCTGCTGATGTCATCATTCGCTATTTACGTTTTCTTGGTTATGAAGTGAAGCATGTTAGAAACATTACTGATATTGATGACAAAATTATTAAACGTGCAAATGAAAATAATGAAGATTATAAAGCATTGACTCATCGCTTTATTCAAGCCATGCATGAAGATTTCGCTGCACTTAAATTAACTTTTCCAAATCATGAGCCGCGTGCTACGGATTATATCCCGCAAATGATTACGTTAATCGAAAAAATTATCGCACATGGTCATGGATATGTAGCTGAGAATGGTGATGTTTATTTTGATGTTCGAAATTTTCCGAATTATGGTTGCCTTTCTCATCACGATATTGAACAGTTAGAAAGCGGCGCACGTGTTGAAGTAACAGAAGTGAAACGTGATCCGCTTGATTTTGTGTTATGGAAAATTGCAAAACCCGGCGAACCTTCATGGGATTCGCCTTGGGGCAAAGGTAGACCAGGATGGCATATTGAATGCTCTGCTATGTCTATCAATTTGCTAGGCGAAAATTTTGACATACACGGTGGTGGTCGTGATTTAATTTTTCCTCATCACGAAAATGAATTGGCGCAATCAGAAGCAGCAACTAGAAAAAAATTTGCGAACTATTGGATCCATGGCGGCTTTTTGCAAATTGAAAAAGAGAAAATGTCAAAATCATTGGGAAACTTTGTAACAATACGTGATGTACTTAAAGAATATTCACCTGAAGTGTTGCGTTATTTGTTATTAGCCAGTCATTATCGTAGTCCGCTTATTTATACATCTGATATGTTGCAGCAATCCCAGCAAGCGTTAACTCGTTTTTATACTGCATTACGATTTTTACCGGATGCAGAGCGTGCAGCAAATACCGAATTCGAAGAGCGTTTTATTGAAGCCATGAATGATGATTTTAATACGCCGGTTGCTTTGTCTGTTTTATTTGATTTGGCGCATGAAATTCAACGTTTGCGTGATAAAGATCAAGATAATGCAGCAAAACACGCTGCATTACTGCGTTATTTAAGCGATGCATTAGGTATTTTGCAATCTGATCCTGAAGTGTTTTTCAAGTCTGGTCCTGATGTAAATAGCGAAAAAATTGAAGCACTTATTGCAGCAAGACAAACAGCGCGCCAGGAAAAACAATGGGCTGAAGCAGATAGAATTCGAGATGAATTAGCTGCGATGTCGGTTGTTATTGAAGATAATTCTAGTGGTACAACTTGGAAATTACAGAAATAGTTATTGATTGTTGCCAGCTTTATCTCAAATGGTTTTGTCGCACTGGTCTCTGGGGAGATTTTGATTTCATTAGCGATAATTTAATAGTTGTTTAAGAATTATTGCTTACTCTACCATCCCATGACGAAATTAAAATTTGAGTAGAGCAATATATGCCTGGTCTTGGTGTTAAAAGAGATGCTGCAGTAGGTAAGCACGTTAAAGAGGATTGTGTGGGGCAGGTCACACAAGTGCTTAACGACATACAAGAGGATGTAGATGTTTGTTATGAAGGATTGAAAAAGATTATTGAATCTAAAAAACCTTTCACTGTGGCCGATATTAAAAATCAAATTTTAATTGATGCTGGTTTTGATAATAAAATAAATGACTGGGTCATTAAAAGCAATGTAGGTAGAAAATTAAGCGAAGTTGAAAAAAATCTTTCTTCGCATTTAGGGCATGTTCTTAACAAGTTTTCCAAAGTAAACAAAAAACATAATAAATTTTTAACTTCAGAAACGCGCGGGAAGTTTAAAATAATTGACCCAAATGAAAAGGACAATTTATTAAGTGAAATAAATACAGAATTAAAATCAATTAAAGTTAAGATAATTAAAGCTAGAACAGAAGCAGCAATTAAAAATAAAGTAGCTGCAACAGAAAAATCAGCTAATCCAGGCCCTCTTAATGAAGATCATGAACCTAAGCCAACAGAAATAGCCAAAGCACTCATAACAAATTTATCACTCGATAAAAAAACGATGCTCGATAAGCTATTTCAATGCTGTAAAGATCAAGAAAGTACTGAAGACACGCTTACCTTTACTCTACAAAAAAATCTTTTAAATCTATATATCGTCGAGGCCAATAAAAAACTGGAAAAAGATGGGGTTGAGTTTACAATAAAACCGTCATCGGATGGTACAACAAGACTAGCCCGAAATAATGTCATTAAATTTATCGAAGAGTTACAAAAATATCGTTGTATTACCTTCCCGCAAGAAAGAACGAATAGCAATAATGAGGCATTATATACAGTTCATTTAGCTTTATTAGAACCAATTAAAAAAGTAATAGGTACATGGCGTAATTTTACAACGCGATATAAGAATCAAAATAATAAACGCAAAAATCCTGATGATCTTGATCTTCTCGACGAAGCAGGTAATTCCCATGCTATGGATATGTTATTCGTCAATGCAATGAAGGACGCTAATTTATCTTTTCTTACCGATGATGGTTTAATGTCTAACAATACAGAAACACGACCTATTTCCGATCTTCAACCGTTTTATACAGCGAATGTACAACCTCCTGTTCCGTTTTTATTTACTACTACTCCTTCTCCTAAAAATACAGAGAACAATTTAGGTCCCGTCATTAATCAAAACCCAAGTAATGACCCGGAGTCATCTCTTGATGAACAAGATAATAGTGACGGAGATACATACGCTGCTTTTATTAAGAGTTTACTTGGTGGTCCATAATCAAACTGCAATAAGTATTTTTTCATCGAAAAATTAAAGACAATTATTATTCGCGCTCATAGAAATAGTTTGTTGATTGGAAGTGATGCAACGTCAATGTTTTCAAGCTGATCAATTTTTTCAAGTTTTTGTACGTAAATGGTGGGTAATTTAGTGGTGGGGTTGTTCCCATGCGCAATTACCAAATTAAATTGATCTTTATATTTTTTTAAGTGTTCAGCTAAAATTTTTATTGCCACTCTATCTGTTTCAACACCATTTAGAACGGCTGTTTTTTTCTTTTCGTCGTAAGACCAATTTAATGCAGGTAACAATACATTACTGATACGTCTTAATTGTTGATTTATGAGTGTCGGTTTATCTATAAACATATTGTTAAAATTAAACGTACTTCTTTTGTTGATGTCATTCTCTTCGTGGGCGGGCTGCTTTTGTTTTGTACTATGTTCTTTTGTTATGTGATAGATAAAAACTGGATCACTAAAATTTAATTCATACGCATTTCTTTGATCTTTTAATGCTTGCTGAAATTGTTCATAGCTAATTCCAACTTTATATTCTTCATTTTCAATGGAAAGTGGAAAGTCTTCTTTTGTAAGTTGGGTTATATCAATGGGGGAAGTTAAGCCAATGTGGTAGGATTTATGATTGCTTTCAAAATCGATCATTATGTTTTTCATTTTTAATATGTAACTTGTGGGATTAATTATTCTGCCATCTAGATCAAACAAACGAGGTTGTAATTCCATTCCTTCCCAATAAACTCTCCGATAATCCCACAAGAATGGTTCGCCCATCTGCATTTTTCTTTTTGTTTTAAAACAGATAAAAGGATTACCTTGATAAGAAAATTTAGCAATTTCTAAATTTGCAGTTGCAATGGTATTAAGATCTATATTGGTGACATTATAATCATCAAGATTTTCTGGCGCATGTTGAAAAAATCGCGAAATATTTCCTATTTTTTCTGCGTTAATAGAGGCACCTGGTTTACCTGATAGTATATAGTCTAAGCTGGCTGCATAAGGATTGCTGTGGTCCTTAAAAGGATGTTTGTCATTAACAGGTATTATTTGGCCGCTATATAGTGCTACATAAGTATTTTCTGGAATTTCTTCAAGTGCGCATGCACCATAGCCTGCTTCATCACCCATATAACAAATGACTATTTTTTTTTGATATTCTTTAATGTCAGAAATAATACTTGATTTGGGAATAGTAAAATAACCCAAATGTTTGGGAAAATCATGTATGTCATTATTATCTGCAACTAATCCTTCGCACCAATCTGTCATATTTTGTTGACGAGCAAATTCCATGGTTGGTACTTCTTTTGAAATACCGCCTAGACGTAAAGGTTTATTGGCGACGTTAACTGTTTCGGGTATACCAAATAAAGAATAAATATCTGTTTTCCCTGGATGTCTAATGTCCATAACGGAATTCCTAAGATTTTGGATTTTTTACAGGCTATCAAACATTTCTTAAGCAATACTTAAGATTGTTTGCAATTCGTAATTTATGTTTTAAATGCTAAGGCTCGTTGCGCATTGACTACTTGAGTAACAGCATCTTGAATTTTTTGACGTTCAGGTGTTTGAGTTAACATAAGACCAAATTGTTTATATACACCATTTAATGTGTCTGCAGTTAATTTTAAAAACATATGTTCTTTCTTATCTTTTTGCAGTTCGTGTAAACGTTTTTCAATTTGCTTTGAATCATTCAGCGGGACTTTCAATGCTTTTAAAAATGTTTCTTCTAGTTTTGCAATGGTTGCATAAAAAACTTTATTAAGAGTTTGTTGGTGATTTTCAGTGGGAGAAGGTCCTTGTGTTTTATTTTTTTCCTGTTCCAGTTGTTTACTTTCTTTAGTTACCACGTTGACTTGCTTTAGCATTCGCTCAATATCATGCCCGTGTCTATTGGGATTTGCTTCTTTAAAAAGAAGGCTTGCTACCTGTCGTGTTTTACCAGAGAAACCAGAACTACGTTTCTCAACTACTTCATTGTAGCTTTTTTGTAAATATAATAGAGAAGATTGTAGGTTGTTTAATTGCCCCTCTGTGACATTTTTTATGCGGCTTTGTACAAGAGAGGATATATTTTCTTGGCGCTTCTTCTTAATGTGTTCTCCGCGATCACGATGATAATCAGCTACTGCATTTTGAAATTGTTCTTTCTGCTCTTCTTGTAAACCAAGTGCTTTGTAAAGAATGCTATTATAATTTTTAAATACCAAATCTATTTTAGATAATGCATCTTCCAATTTTTCCTTACCTTCAGCAGTGCCAGCCATTTTTTTGAAAGCATCGCCAATACCTTCATTCAGTGTTAATTTTCCACCTGCTTTTTTTACAAAAAGATCAGTCAATAATAACAATGCTCTTGAATGATTTTTTGAATCTTCAGATTGAGCTTCAACTCGTTTGGAGCCAAAGTGTTTTCCACTGGGGCCTAGTTTTTCTGAATTAATGCTTGCCAAGAAGTTAACTAATGCAGTTAAACTTTCGTTTAAATTGGGCATGGCGGCATCCTCAGTAATACTCCATTATAAGAGGATTTATTGCGGAAATTATTTGTTATATAAATGAAGCGATTAGATAGTAGAAAAATGTTGCAGTGCGGAAGAAACCGGGGGCATCGTTGTAATTAGCCTTTGAGCAAACCAGACGTCCTGCTGTCCTAGGATAGGTAATTCGTTGATGGAAAAAATCAACGAATTACCTACCCTAGACAGCCAATGATGCCTGTGAAAAAATTACTTTTTCAACATATTACGTAATACAAATTGTAAAATACCGCCATTACGATAGTACTCAATTTCATTTTGTGTATCGATGCGGCTTTGTAATTCAACTTCGGTTTTACTACCATCGGTGCGATTAATCATTGCTTTAATGTTAGCGCTAGGTTTCATTGTTTCATCAAGCCCAACAATACTAATAATTTCAGTACCATTTAAGTTTAATGTTTTTCTTGTCGCGCCATCTTTAAATTGCAAAGGTAAAATACCCATACCAATTAGATTGGAACGATGAATACGTTCGAAACTTTCTGCAATGACAGCGGTGACGCCTTGCAATTTAGGTCCTTTTGCAGCCCAATCACGTGATGAACCCGTGCCATATTCTTTACCAGCGATAATTATTAACGGAATATTTTCTTGCTGATATTTCATTGCAGCATCGTAAATAGACATGACTTCGCCGCTTGGGTAATGTTTTGTAATACCGCCTTCAATACCAGGTACCATTTCATTTTTAATACGAATATTTGCAAACGTACCACGCATCATGACTTCGTGATTGCCGCGACGTGCACCGTATGAATTAAAATCTCTCACAGCGACCCCTTTGGATTGTAAATATTTACCAGCAGGACTATCTGCTTTGATAGAACCCGCAGGTGAAATGTGGTCTGTCGTAATACTGTCACCTAACACGGCAAGTACGCGTGCATTGTTAATGTCGCGGATTTTGTTGGGTGTTGATTGCATGTCAGTAAAAAATGGTGGGTGTTGAATATAAGTAGAATCCATTTGCCATGCGTAAGTTTCACCAGCAGGTACTTTCATAGATTGCCAATCTTTATTGCCGGTAAATACATCTGCATATTGCTCACGGAACATTTTGCTGCTGACTTTAGCAACTTCTTGTGAAACTTCCGCATTTGATGGCCAAATATCTTTTAGATAAACGGGATTACCATCTTTATCCTGGCCAATGGCATCTTGAGTAATATCAATGGATGTTGTGCCAGCAAGCGCAAATACAACAACTAAAGGAGGGGAAGCTAACCAATTTGCTTTTACTTGCGGATGTATACGACCTTCAAAGTTTCGATTGCCTGAAAGTACTGCAGAAACAATCAAATCATTGTCATTGACTGTTTGTGCGATGGGATCAGGCAATGGGCCTGAATTTCCGATGCAAGTCGTGCAACCATAACCGACTAAATCAAAACCTAATTCATTTAAGTATTTTTGCAAACCGGATGTTTCAAGATAATTGGTGACAACTTGAGAACCTGGAGCGAGTGATGTTTTCACCCAAGGTTTACATTGTAAACCTTTTTCGATCGCTTTTTTAGCGACTAAACCGGCAGCCATTAATACACTGGGATTCGATGTATTTGTACAACTCGTAATAGCGGCAATGACGACATCACCGTGATGTAATTCAATGCCATCTTTAGTTTTGTAGCGGGTATTTTTTTCTTGAGTGCGATTTGCATCAGTGAGTAATTTATCAAAGGTGTGTTTCAATTGATCTAAATCAACTCGATCTTGTGGACGTTTTGGTCCTGCGAGACTAGGCTTTACTTTAGATAAATCAAGTTCTACCACATCAGTAAATGTCGGTTCAGCAGCATTTTTTTCATACCACATGTCTTGCGCTTTTGCGTATGCTTCAACGAGTGCGATGGTTTCTTTATCACGACTAGTTAATTGCATGTAATCAAGAGTTGCATTGTCGATAGGAAAGAAGCCGCACGTTGCGCCGTATTCAGGTGCCATGTTAGCAATCGTTGCACGATCTGCTACAGGTAAGTCAGCGAGACCAGGGCCAAAGTATTCTACAAATTTACCCACCACGCCTTTTTTACGTAACAATTCAGTAATAGTGAGAACAAGATCTGTTGCTGTGATGCCTTCTGTTAGCTTGCCCGATAATCTAACGCCTATGACTTCTGGAATGAGCATAGAAATTGGCTGGCCTAACATAGCAGCTTCAGCTTCAATTCCACCTACACCCCAACCTAATACACCTAAACCATTTACCATGGTTGTGTGACTATCTGTTCCAACTAATGTGTCTGGATAAGCTGTTCTTTGGCCGGTTTTTTCATCATGCCAAACTGTTTTTGCTAGATACTCTAAATTGACTTGATGACAGATACCTGTATCAGGTGGAACAACGCGGAAATTATCAAACGCAGTTTGTCCCCAGCGCAAGAATATATAGCGTTCATTATTTCTTTCCATTTCCATGTTGGCATTAATATGAATGGCTTCTTGTGTACCGAACGCGTCGACTTGAATAGAGTGATCAATAACGAGATCAACAGGAGAGAGTGGATTGATGTGTTCTGGATCTCCCCCCATTTTTTTTATGGCATCGCGCATTGCACCAAGATCTACAACGGCGGGTACACCTGTAAAGTCTTGCATCAAAACACGAGCAGGGCGATAAGCAATTTCGCGGTCTGATTTTTTTTCATGTAACCATTTTTGTAATGCTTCAATGTCTGTACGAGTCACCGTATGGTTATCTTCATGACGCAGTAAATTTTCCAACAAAATTTTCAGAGAATGCGGTAATTTTGCTATACCTTTCATACCGGATTCTTCAAGTGCTGGCAAACTGAAATAATTGTATTGAGTACCATTTACGTTTAATTGACGTTTTGTCTTGAAAGTGTCGATGGAATTCACGGAGGTCTCCAAAAAACATTGCTTAGATTAAATTGTGTCGTATTATATACATGTTTCTGCTTTCGTTACATATCTCCGTAGAGGTAAAAAAGCATGCTGCCTGCAAGTGATGTTGTACTTCTCTCCCGTATTCAATTTGGTATGACTGCTTTATATCATTTTCTATTTGTGCCGCTAACAATAGGATTGTCGACATTGTTAGGGATCATGGAAACCGTCTACTTTATAACCAATCGACCCATTTGGCGTACCATGACCCAGTATTGGGGTGTCTTATTTGGTATTAATGTTGCGATGGGTGTCGCAACTGGCATCACAATGGAATTTCAATTTGGTACTAATTGGGCTTATTACTCTACCTATGTGGGTGATGTATTTGGTACACCGCTTGCGATTGAAGGATTAATGGCTTTCTTTTTAGAAGCGACGTTTGTGGGTTTGTTCTTTTTTGGTTGGAACAAAATTTCAAAAGGCGCGCATTTATTGGTGACATGGTTACTCGCTGCGGGTTCGAGTTTTTCAGCGCTTTGGATTTTGGTAGCGAATGGCTGGATGCAGCATCCACAAGGTGCTCGATTTGATTTTCGTACCTTGCGAATGGAATTGTACGATTTTTATGATGTATTTTTTAACGAAGTTGCTCAGGCGAAATTTGTGCATACTATCGCTGCCGGTTATGTCACTGGTTGTATGTTTGTATTATCTATCAGTGCTTATTTTTTATTGCGTAAACGAAATGTGGCATTTGCAAAACGCTCGATGACGGTTGCTGCTTCTTTTGGGCTTGCTTCAGCGCTATGCGTTGTTGTACTCGGCGATGAAAGTGGATATCTGACTGGCCTTAATCAAAAAATGAAAGTAGCAGCGATTGAAGGTATGTGGCAAACAGAGCCTGCTCCTGCACCGCTTACTATCATTGGTATTCCTGATCAAGATCATCGTGAAACAAGATATGCAATTAAAATTCCTTACTTATTAGGATTGATTGCAACACGTTCTATTCATCAACCCGTGTATGGCATCATTGATCTTGTTAATGAAGCGCGAGATAGAATTAAAAGCGGTATGTTGGCGTATAGTGCGCTTAATATATTACAAAACAATCCATCGGATAAAAAAGCGGAAGATATCCTTGATGCCAACCAAGAAAACATTGGTTACGGTTTTTTATTAAAGCGTTATACAGATAATGTGATTGATGCAACACCAACACAAATTGATAGTGCTGCTTGGGACACGGTCCCTGATGTGTTTACTTTATTTTGGGCTTTCCGAGTGATGGTGGGTTGTGGTCTTTATTTTATTGTGCTTTTTACGTTGGCATTTTATCTTTCAGTACGTCGTCGTCTTGTAAGATATAAATGGTATTTGCAGCTTGCGCTAATTAGTTTGCCTCTTCCATGGTTAGCGGCAGAAGTGGGTTGGGTTGTTGCAGAATATGGTCGTCAGCCATGGGTTGTTGACGGTTTATTGCCGACATTCATGGGTGTGTCATCGCTTACTTCGGCTAGCGTGTGGATTTCACTCATTGGTTTTATCGTGTTCTATTCGGTGCTAGCGGTCATCGAATTATATTTGATGGTTAAGTATATTCGCCTAGGGCCTGATTATATGTTTTCACCGGATGACTTTAGTGTGTTGCCTAAAAAGCCAGTAAAAGAAAATATTAAAATACCTGACTTCGGTTAAGAGAGAACAGAATGGATATTGAATTATTACGTTTTGTCTGGTGGTTGTTGATAGGTTTTATTTTGATAGGATTTGCTGTTCTTGATGGATTTGATTTTGGCGCAGCTATTTTGTCACCCTTTGTTGCTAAAACGGAATTACAAAAACGTGTTGTTTTAAATACGATAGGCCCTTTCTGGGAAGGTAATCAGGTTTGGCTAGTGTTAGGTGCGGGTGGAATTTTTGCTGCTTGGCCTTTTGTTTATTCTGTCGCGTTTTCTGGGTTTTATTTATTGATTCTTATTTTGCTATTGACCATGGGTATTTCAAGACCAGTTAGTTTTAAATATAGAAGTAAAGTAAAAAATCCTATTTGGCGAAAAAGTTGGGACATGTTAGTTTTTATCGGTGGATTAGTTCCCGCACTTATTTTTGGTATTTTAATCGGTAATATATTGCTGGGCATTCCATTTTATTTTGATGACACCATGCGTTCGTTTTATACAGGGTCTTTCTTTGATCTTTTTCGTCCCTTTACTTTATTATGCGGTTTGACCAGTTTATTTATGATTATTATGCATGGTGGTTTGTATCTCGCTACTAAAACAGATAATCCAATTAGAAGTCGTGCAATAGCTTGGGCACAATGTTCAGCTATTTTATTTATCATTATGTTTGCAGCATGCGGATATTTGCTAACAAAAATAAATGGCTATGTGGTAACAAGTGGTGGCGATCCTTTCGGTGTTTCCAATCCATTACATAAACAAGTTGTTATGCAAGTAGGCGCGTGGTTTAACAATTACTATCGCTATCCACATAGCATGGCGGCACCTATTATTGGTTTTGCAGGCGCATGTTTAGCTATTCTTTTTGCTCGAATAGGAACGAGTCGATTTGCATTTATGGCTAGCGGCTTAAGCATTATCGGTGTCATCGCATCAATTGGTATTAGTATGTTTCCTTTTATTTTGCCATCATCCATTCAACCGAGATCTAGTTTACTAGTGTGGGATTCATCTTCTACACAATTAACATTAATATTAATGCTAATTGTAGTGTTGATTTTCATGCCTATCATTTTATTTTATACAGCGTGGGTATATAACGCTCTACGCGGTAGAGTGACTGAAGAAATGATTAAGCGGGATGAGCGGACTTCGTATTAGTTGGGACATCATTGCTGCTTAGCACGTCATTGCGAGGAGCGTTTT
>DAIEGU010000057.1 GCA_027356065.1 Gammaproteobacteria bacterium | reverse complement strand
GGCATTTTCATTAACGTAATAATTAGGTGGGCCATCATTTTTAGAAAGATGGCTGCAACTGCTGATCAATAACATCATGCCAAGTAAGGCAAGTCTTGTTAGCGTTTGCATACCCTTAAGCTGTGTGAGTCGTACCATGGTTTAGTCTTGTCCTTAAGGCTGATATATAGTTACTTAACTGGAAAATGGCCATTGCATATAAATCACTGGGATTGTAGCGCTTAATCACATAAAAATTGTGGAAGCCTAACCAGTATTCATTTTTATAATGACTTTGAAGTTCAATTAATTCGGCTTGCATATTGTCATTTGCAACAGGTATTTTGGGGACAATGCCGTACTGACCAAATTCAGCAATCGTCAGAGGCGCGTTAATTTTATTTTTTTTGATAAGATAATTGTAACGGTCACCTAACATTAATGCTTGCGTTGCCACAGGCATGCCGTATGACCAACCATGTTTGCTGTAGTAGTTTGCAATACTTCCAATGACGTCAACTTCATCATTCATCAAATCTATTTTGCCGCTTTTTGAAAAATTGACGGCATAGTAGCGATAACTGCTAGGCATAAATTGTGGTTGCCCAATAGCACCAGCATAAGAGCCACGCATGCTCATTGGATCAATATGTTCATCTCGTGTGAGCAATAAAAATTGTTCCAGCTCCTTACGAAAAAACGGTGCGCGTTTTGAATCACTAAATGCAATATTGCTTAGGGCATCAATAACGCGATAATCACCGGTTTTTTGCCCATACTTTGTTTCTATGCCGATGGTGGCGACAATGATGCTGGCAGGTACGCCGTAAATAGCTTCTGCCTCTCGCAGTGCATTTTCATATTTATTCCAAAATTCGACGCCGTGCTGTATTCGCCATTCATTCACAAAAAGCATTTGATATAAATGCCAAGTCTCTTTTTCAAGAGGTTTATTAATATGGTGCATGACTTGCGGACGAATTTTCACCTGACTAAATAGAGTGATTAATTGTTGTTTATTAAATTGATGCTTTTTAACCATGTAATTAATAAATTCATTTACATCAGGACGATTAATGAGGGTGTTATCTGCTTTTGCAATATTGACGATCAATAACAGTGACATCATGCAGATCGTTAGTAATTTTTTATACATTATTCTATCCTTACGTTGTGACCAGTCGTCGATGTGTCTGTATAGACATTAGGATACCGAAACTTGCCATGATCGTCACCATCGACGAGCCGCCATAGCTGACTAACGGTAGTGGAATGCCGACAACGGGTAAAATACCAGTGACCATCCCCATATTGACGAAGAATGATACAAAAAGTGTGCAAGTCAAACTGCCTGCTAGTAAACGCGAAAAGGTATTTTGTGCATTAATGGTAATATAAAATCCTCTGAGGATGATCATCATGTAGATGGTAATTAAGATCACGCTGCCAACAAATCCTAACTCCTCTCCGCAGACAGCAAAAATAAAATCGGTGGTGTGTTCAGGAAGAAAGTGCAAATTGGATTGGGTACCATGCAGCCATCCTTTTCCAAAGACACCGCCAGAACCAATTGCAATTTTGGATTGAATAATATGATAACCCTTGCCCAGTGGATCTCGTTCAGGATTTAAAAACGTTAATACACGTTGGCGTTGGTAGTCATATAAAAAATACCAACCGAATGGGATAATCAGAGCAAATAAACCCGCTGTATAAGCAATTAATTTTGCGCTTAATCCAGCTAAAAATAAAACAGATGCCCCTGCAATAAATAACAAAATGGCTGTACCAAGGTCGGGTTGTTTGGCGGTGAGGGCGGCTGGAATAAGAATGAGAGGGACAGCGATTAAAACAGCATTCATTCTAATCGGTAAGGTGATTTTATGATAATAAGAAGCTAAGGTGAGCGGGATAGCTAATTTCATTAATTCAGCGGGCTGAATGCGTATAATACCTAAATTTAACCATCGCTGTCCGCCTTTTCCAACATGTCCGATAAATAAAACCACAATTAACATGATTAAACTGGCTCCGTAAAGCCAAATAGCAGTGCGTTGCCACGTCATGGGTGATACTTGCGCGAATACGAACATCACCGCAAAGCCAAATAAAAAATGGCCTATTTGCAGTTCAACCATTTTCATATTTTGACCGCTAGCACTGTAAAGAATAATGAGCCCAACAGCGCATAAGGTTAAAATAAGCGAAAAAAGTGTTCCATCGATATGTAAATTTTGTTTAGAACTACCATATAGTGAATCTGAGGTTTGGCTAAAAATGGTAGATTTAAAAAAATTAGATAACATGAGTTTTTGATTCCTGAATGTTAGCTTTGGTCGGTTTAATTGACGTGACGGCAGTGTTAGGTTTTTTGGAAGTCGTTGT
>DAIEGU010000052.1 GCA_027356065.1 Gammaproteobacteria bacterium | reverse complement strand
TCCATATATTCAGACATATCAAATCGAAGTAATTCCACACCTAATATTTTTGCGAGTTGCTTACATACTTCTGTTTTACCCACGCCTGTTGGGCCTACAAATAAGAATGAGCCTATTGGTTTATTAGGATCGCGCAAACCTGAACGCGCAAGCTTTACTGCTGCGCCTAATGTTTCAATTGATTCATCTTGACCAAAAATCATCATGCGCAAATCGCGAGTAAGGTTTTTTAATACTTCTCTATCTGATGCAGATACATTGCGCTCTGGTATGCGAGCAATTTTCGCTACCATTTTTTCGATATTACTCACTTCAATAATTTTTGAGCGTTCTGCTTCAGGTAATAAATATTGATATGCACCTACTTCATCAACAAGATCAATGGCTTTATCAGGTAAATGCCTATCGCCAATATATCTTGCAGATAAACGTGCCGCTGCTTCTAAAGCAGCATCAGTATATTTCACACCATGATGTACTTCGAAACGACTACGTAGGCCTTTCAAAATATCAATGGTTTGTTCTACTGTTGGTTCTTTGATATCAATTTTTTGAAAACGTCTATCAAGTGCATGGTCTTTCTCAAACACACTACGATACTCTTTGTAAGTAGTAGAACCAATACAAGTTAATTCACCTGATGCTAACAAAGGTTTAATTAGATTAGATACATCCATTAAACCGCCTGATGCTGCACCTGCACCAATAATGGTGTGAATTTCATCGATAAAAAGCACTGCACCTTTTTGTTCTTTTAATTGATGCAATACACTCTTTAATCGTTTTTCAAAATCACCACGATATTTGGTGCCAGCAAGCAAGCTGCCAAGGTCGAGGGAATAAATGACACTATTATTAAGTACAGTCGGGACTTTATTTTCAATAATTAATCGAGCGAGACCTTCTGCAATTGCTGTTTTACCTACACCTGCATCACCCACTAATAACGGATTATTTTTACGGCGACGGCAAAGCACTTGTATGGTACGTTCGACTTCTTCAGTACGTCCAACTAATGGATCAATTAAGCCCATTTTTGCACGCGCATTTAAATTGGTCGTATACAATTCCAAAGGACTTGTACCACCCTCCTCTGACAATCCTTCTGAATCTTCTGAATAACTATTGAAAGGATGATCTTCTCGTTGTTGTGGTGGCGGTTGTACCTTTGATTTCATTATCGTGCCATGTGCAATGTAATTAATTACATCTAAACGACTGATGTTTTCTTGACGAATAAAATAAACACTTTGACTTTCTTGTTCGCTAAAAATAGCAGCCAATACATTTGCACCTGTTACTTCAGTTTTTCCAGAAGATTGGACTTGGAAAACAGAACGTTGAATAACACGTTGGAAACCTAATGTAGGTTGTGTATCACGATCATGAATATTAGGTGGAATGATAGGTGTTGTTCTATCAATAAATTCGGTGAGATTAGTGCGTAAACGACTTATGTTTGCACCACAAGCTTTTAGAACATCAAGAGCAGAACCATTGTCTAGCAACGTAAGCAATAAATGCTCCACAGTAACAAATTCATGGCGCTTGTTACGCGCTTCTCTAAAAGCTACGTTAAGTGTGTACTCCAATTCTTTGTCTAACATACCCCCTCCTCTTCATACAGCCTCCATGCTTAAAACTAATGGGTGTTCATGTGTGTTTGCATGTTCAGTGACTTCTTGTATTTTGGTTTCCGCAACATCCTTGCTAAAACTTCCAAATGTCGCGCTTCCTTTTGTATGTGCCTCTAACATAATTTCTGCTGCTTTGCGTCTATTCAAAAAAAAGAACCTTTCCAAAATATCCATGACAAACTCCATAGGAGTAAAGTCATCGTTGTGTATAACTACTTGGTATAAATCCGGCTCTCTTATGGTTGTTATAGCCACCAAGTCAATTGTATGTTCTTTATTCACCTCATTTTTCATGCTTTCTTACCTTTACTTATAGACGATAAATGGGACTTTTCCTTAATTAGAAAAATATTTTTTGAAATCAATTAAAGTTGCGAAATTGGATTTATAATATATAAGATGTCAGCATCCAAAAATTGATCAAATTATACACCAATTCATTGTCATGATTAAATATAAGTCAAAATAAAAATCTGCTGATCAATTTGTTCAGTTTTTTAGCCCAAAAAAAGGCTTTTTTGCTTTGTTTGGAAGGTTTATTCGGCAGGGAATATACTGAGAAATTAATGATCTTTTCCAGATTGAAATATCTCACTAAATATCAATGGATTAGAAAAAAATTCTAAATCAATTTCTGAAGAAAAAACCAGTCTGTTTAAACAGACTGGCTTTAATTTGTTAAGCAGCCACACTTTGTTGCATATGAGCGATCATTGCATCACCAAATCCTGATGCAGTCACCTCTTTTGCATCAGTCATCTGACGAGCAAAATCGTAAGTGACTGTTTTAGCTGCAATTGCACCTTCTATACCTTGGATAATGAGATCAGCGGCTTCGTTCCAGCCAATATGTCTTAGCATCATCTCAGCCGATAGAATTAACGATCCTGGATTGACCTTGTTCTGGCCCGCATACTTAGGCGCAGTACCATGGGTCGCTTCAAACACAGCAATACGGTCACCTATATTGGCACCCGGTGCAATCCCTATACCACCCACTTGGGCCGCCAACGCATCTGAAATATAGTCACCATTTAAGTTTAATGTAGCAACAACACTATATTCTGCTGGACGTAAAAGGATTTGTTGCAAAAATGCATCTGCAATAACGTCTTTAATGATGATGTCTTTACCTGTTTTAGGGTTTTTAAATACATGCCAAGGACCGCCATCTACTGGAAGCGCATTAAATTCATTGCGAGCGACTTCATATCCCCAATCACGAAAAGCACCTTCTGTGTATTTCATGATATTGCCTTTGTGTACTAACGTAACTGAATCGCGCTCATGTTCAATAGCATATTCAATGGCTGCACGCACCAAGCGACTCGTACCTTCTTTTGAAACAGGTTTAACACCAATACCACAATGTTCTGGAAAGCGAATTTTTTTCACATTCATTTCTTTTTGTAAAAAAGCGATAACTTTTTTTACTTCAACACTATCTGCAGCCCATTCTATTCCTGCATAAATATCCTCGGAATTTTCACGGAAAATCACCATATCGGTATGCCATGGTTCTTTCAATGGACTAGGCACGCCTTTGAAGTAACGCACAGGGCGCAAGCATACATAGAGATCCAAATCTTGGCGCAGCGCAACATTTAACGAACGAATACCGCCGCCTACTGGCGTTGTTAGAGGGCCTTTAATTGCGATCACGAATTCTCGTAATGCTTCCAAGGTTTCTTGCGGAAACCAGGTGTCTTTGTCATACACTTTAGTCGCTTTCTCACCTGCGTAAATTTCCATCCAATGAATTTCACGCTTACCGCCATAAGCTTTTTTTACAGCCGCATCGACCACGTGTTTCATAACAGGAGTAATGTCTATGCCAGTACCATCGCCTTCAATATAGGGAATAATAGGATTATTTGGTACATTCAAACTAAGATCTTGATTAACGGTTATTTTTTCGCCGCTGTTTGGCAGCTTGATATGCTGATAAGTCATTCTCTAAATACTCCTTTATGTTTAACGTTACTGGCAGAATTTTCATGAATGCGATGGTAGCAGGATTAGGTTATAATGACGACCGCTTTGATAAATCCGTCAGTGTAGGTTGTCATCCTGAGGAGCGTTTTTTGCGACGAAGGATCTCCTAAT
>DAIEGU010000023.1 GCA_027356065.1 Gammaproteobacteria bacterium | reverse complement strand
ACATTACGGGGAGGGTGGGTAATGTATCGAAGTTCGCAATCTGTTTAGTTTTAGCGACAACGCCTTCCGAGATGGCCATGAGAAAAACCTAAGGCTTTTTCTTCTTTGGTGTTACTTTGATTTGCAATATTACTGGCTATTTTCGTCATACAGTACAAAGTAGAAAGAGTAGATAATGTACCTACGCCAGACAGCAATACATTTTCAGTTTGATAATACAATGCAAGAAACACAGATACACCAACCAATAATTTCTGCTTAGATAGAGAATTATTTTGTTTCGTATTCTGCATTTTTATTACAAACATACTTCTTTCGACGAATTTCTTATATTGCACTGGTAATGTATCAGGGCATGTTAAAGTTTGATCTTTTGCAAATGCTTGCAAAAAAGTTTGAATGATTTTTTTATCACCCACTAATTCTTCTGGTTTAATATAACTATTATTATAATTGCAAAATAATGTTTTTGAATTTTCATCAGCCAACCATTTCATGATAGGATTTTTCTTAAAAACTAATTCAATTATATTTTCTTTCAAATCAGACTGAGTATAAGACTTGGGTAATTCAACAATATGTAAACCACTAATCGAATCGAAAAAATGCATTTCATGTGGGGAAGGAAAATAAAACAGAACACTGTGATTTAGTGCTTGGCCAAGAACACATTTCACATGATCAAAAAAACTTAAAAAGCAAAAAAATGGATTTTTAAATTCTTCTAAGTTTGCAAATAATGATTCAGAAAATTCACTAAAATCCAGAAGCATTTTTAATGAATTTGTATTTTCATTAAAAATGGCAATCCTTTCATCCAAAATTGGTTTTGAATCAATATGATCATCTACAATCACAAATTGATTCTCAGACAAATCAAGCTTACTAGCTTGATCGTAACCTTGAAGCACAGCGGTGTGTGCGGAATAATCAACAGGTAAACCAGGATGTTGCAAATTATGCATGCTGATATAACTAGCAGTTAAAACAGAGTAAGCATAGCAATTACCACCGCGCTGCATATCTCTTATATTCCATATTTGGTTAAAAGGAGCATGAGCTTTGATTTCAAATAACATAACCACCTCATTAAGCCGCCGGCTTCAGTAATAACCTGAGCCGGCATTTTTATTTTTATAAAATTTTAACTCGCTAAATAAAAATCTAATGTCTTACGCAAACCTATTTCAAAATTCACTTGCGGTGTCCAGTTAAGCTGTTCACGCGCGTGACGAATTGATGGTACACGTAATGACACATCTTGATAGCCTTCACCAAAATAGGTCTTGCCATCAATATCGATTAATTTCACTTGTTTTGCTTTTTCTGCATAAGCGGGATAATGCGTCACAATATTTTGTATTAATGTTTCTGCAAGCGCTCTAATTGAAATATTTTCATCAGGATTACCGATATTAAAAATTTTATTGTGTGCGGTATTGTTTTTATTTTCGATGATACGAAGTAACGCATCTATACCATCCCCAATGTAAGTAAAGCAGCGTTGCTGTTCACCGCCATTCACCAAATTAATATCTTCACCACGTAAAATATTGCCGATGAATTGGGTCAGCACACGTGAACCGCCTGGTTTTGGATTGAAAACATCATCAAGACGTGGACCATACCAATTAAATGGACGGAACAAGGCATAAGATAATTCTTTGTGTTTACCATATGCATAAATAACACGGTCCATTAATTGTTTTGACGTTGAATAAATCCAACGTTCTTTACTGATTGGCCCTGTCACCAAATGACTTTTCTCTTCATCAAATTCAGTATCAGGACACATGCCGTAAACTTCAGAAGTCGATGGAAATATCACGCGCTTTTTATATTCAGCACATTGACGCACAATTTCAAGATTTGCTTCAAAATCCAATTCAAACACGCGCAGAGGATCTTGTACGTATAATGCAGGTGTTGCAACAGCAACGAGTGGCAATACAGCATCACATTTTTGTATATGTTCACGTATCCATTCTTTTTCTTTAGTCATATCACCTATAACGAAATGAAAACGAGGATGATTGATGCAATTTTTAATTTTATCTTGTGTTAAATCCATTGCATAAATTTGCCAATCTGTTTTCGCAAGAATTTCTTCACTTAAATGACTACCGATAAAACCATTAGCACCCAGAATTAAAACATTCATTGATTCACTACCTCGTATTTATTGTTAATTGCTTTGAGCAACTAAATACACACCGCTGATAATAATAAAAATCCCCAACATACGAACAGATGTCAGAGGTTCGCCGAAAAAGTAATAAGCTGCTAGCGCATTCACTATATAACCAATACTCAACATAGGATAAGCAAAGCTCACCTGGACGCGTGACAAAACCAAAAGCCATACGCCAACGCTAAATACATACATGCATAAGCCAGTCAAAATAGGTGGGTTTGCCATCACCTTCATACCGATAGGTATTGCATTTGCCAATGTAAAATCAAAATGACCAATCCGGCCCATACCGGCTTTTAACAAGAGCTGCGCCCCTGTATTTAATAAGACCCCTAACAAAATCAATCCGAAAATCATCATTGGTATTACCCTCATTTCTCGCAAGATGTGCATCATACAAAATTTTTAGTTATTTTTCACATTCTGTGATGGATTTAGGTTATAATTCGTTCCCGTTTAACCACCCTATTCTTGAATTTAAGAGGATTTTAAGTATGAGTAGCTTAGTAGGCAGAAAAGCCCCCGATTTTACCGCAGCAGCCGTCATGGCAAATGGCCAAATCAACGGACAGTTCAATTTACATCAAGAAATAGATAAAAAATACGGCATTATCTTTTTCTATCCGTTAGATTTCACCTTCGTATGCCCTTCTGAATTAATCGCTCTCGACAATCGTATTAGCGAATTTGAGCAACGTAATGCATTAGTCATGGGCGTCTCTATTGACTCACAATTTACCCATAATGCATGGCGTAATACCCCGGTTGCTAACGGCGGTATCGGTCAAGTTAAATACCCATTGATTGCTGATGTGAACCATCAAATTTGCCAAGCTTATGGCGTTGAACATCCCACCGCGCACGTTGCATTACGCGGTACGTTCATCATTGATAAACAAGGAATTATACGCTCACAAATCGTTAACGATTTACCATTAGGCCGCAACGTTGATGAATTGTTACGTTTAATTGATGCATTAGAATTCCACGAAAAACATGGTGAAGTTTGCCCAGCTAACTGGACCAAAGGCAAAACTGGCATTAAACCAACAACCGAAGGTATTGCAAAATATCTTGCGGAAGAAGCTGGACAATTGTAATCGCGTCGCCCATATCACTCTCCGCACTCGGTTGCGGGCAGTAAAAATAAAAACCCGCTACCGGCGGGTTTTTATTATGAGTAAAAATATGTAACACCCCTTCTACTACAGTTTAAGAAAGCTTTCAGGTTTTAACGATAAAATTAAGCCAAAATTAACTGTAAGTTTTTTTTTGCAAAATAAATGCATCTAACGAGAGATAGGGAACATGCCAAAAATTATCAACATCACCCATACTATTATCAAAATTAATGATGCAATTTATGAAAATATTTATCTATCTTCTGAAGAAAAAACCGCACTAAAAAATTTACGTGAACAACTTAAACAAATTGTTTTTAATATTGAAAAAAGTTTCAAAATTGATCCTACGCATAATATAGATCAAGATAAAATGATTGAATCACAATCAAAAAGCTTAGCAGAAGCACTGGATAAAACTCATCAGACTCTAAATAGCATATCTACTTCGCTTACTGAGATGATAAAAAAAGCAAATAGCGGTAATCGAATTACGGGAAGTTACGTTGATTTATTAAACGAGATTTCTGAACAAATCTCTCAGCAATTAAAAGTGATAAGTAATAAAATTATTGATAAAGATGCGTTAGAAAAAACTTTCTCGGAACATAGTTTGTATAAGCTATGCAAAAAAATCGGTGTTCTGTATATCCCATTCAAACAAAATTTGGATCCTTTCGCTGGTGGTCTTTTAAACGATGATGAGCAATTTAAAAGCGAAGGTGAGTGTGGTGGTAAGGTAATCGCATGGATTGAGGCATGCGGCCAACCTGAACCTATTAAATACCCATTTTATGCAAACCTACTATATAAAATTTATCAATCCAACCAAAATAAATCTAAAAATAATTATGAAACAAAACTCGATGAAAAAATAATAGGTTTTTCTAAAAGCATAATGGCGAACTTGAAAAATAATAAAGTTTACTACATTAAAATAGGAAATAATGAAACTCAACGTTCTCACGCTATTGGAATTCGAATCAGACAAGACGGTGTTTACGAATTATTTGATCCCAATTTTTTTCACGCATTTAGTTCTAGTAAAGAAAGTATGGAAATTGCTCTTGGTGCATTATTTTCCATTTATATAGCTGATAACAATTATAGTTTTGGTGAGCTACAAGAAACAGATATTTTACAAAATTCGGGGCAAAACAATCTATTTCTGAATAAAAAGGAAATTGATCGTGCCGTTCAAATGGCAAGCAAGCAAGATGATACTTGTTATCTAAATCATATTACAATTTTAATTAAAAAATTTAATCTGGCGTATAAAAAAAATAATAATAGAAAATATGAACTAATAGAAACACTCAAAGATAATCTTTTTTCATTAACACAACAAATTAACGACGCTCAAGTATTAATAGATATTATCGATTTAATCAAAAATTCGATTGATCCAACTAATTTTCTCAGTGAAGCCAAGGATACTGATGAAATTATAAAGATAATTGAAGACAGATATAAATTCATTAATACACCAGCATTTCAAAGCAAACTGAATACTCAGCAATCAATCTTGCGCGAGAAGCAAGAATTAGAAAAGGAAATAACTACTCAAACGCTGAAAGACAGCCAGCTTATAGAAAATTTAGAAAATAACTTCATATCTCAATCCAACATACTTAAGTCTATACAAAAAATGATTGGCTACTTTGAAGCTGTCAGTAGTGAATTTATGGAAAACAATACAATCATTAGAAATTCTAACTTTATTAATTTTAATCAGCTGTTCATTAAACAAAAAGATATTCAAAGAATAACCCTGGTTAGAAATCACATTTCTGAATTAAGTTCAATTAAAAATGAAATTATTCGCGCCATGAACTCTGAAGATGGTGTAATTGCTCTTGAAGAAATTGAATGTAAACTGCGCCGCCAATATAGAAATTTGTTTGTTTATGATTTTTATCTTCCAGAGAACTATGCGATTCATCTTGATGAAATAATTAAACGCAATCAAACATCAAAATTAGCTAGATATCAAATCAATCTTGCAAATGATCTGACAAGAGATAAGAAGAAGTTGCAATCCGCAATAGAAAAAATACAAAGTGAAATTGAATTACAACAAAATAGGTTAGGTTCTTTTAATAGCCAAGAGCACGATCAAGCATTCAATGGCTTTATAAGTGGACTCCTAAAAGATAGTTGCCAGCTTCGAATTAATCTATTGCAATTGAAACTAGAAAATCATCTGCGTTTACAGACAAAGATGGATAATCTGCATTATGCACAATATCACGATATTTTAAGTGTGATCGATTCAATATCCTTAATTCCTGACCCTACTAAACCAATTAATTGGGAAGACTTATTTGCTTCACAAGAAACAGCAGATTACATCAGAAAATCTAATCCCATCAAAGAAATGAATACGCTATACCCATCTATACTGAATTTCAGAAATATATTTAATGACGTTAAACCCTTAAAAATGGCAAGCCAAGGTTCTTTATTTTTATTGCCTAACGACATTATCACTTTTATTAATAAAAGCCTTGAAAGTTATCGGATGAATGTAGAATCATTTATTTTTGAAAATAATTATTCTCAATTTGATTCCTATATAGAACTGCTAAGAACGTTTCCACAGAGCTGTAACAAAAACTATAGTAACAAAGCCTTTCAACGGGATTTTTTTAGCTATCTAGATAGCCAAGCTAATTTTAACGAATTGTTTGCAAAAAATGAGGTTTTTATTAAAGCAAAGCTTGGTGAAGCACTTAATTTGATTCAGGCAGAATTAGATATAAATACCTATCCAAAAATGCATAACCTTTTAAGTAAACTAGCGATTCGGGTCACTACTTCACAATTAAATTTAGGGCAAGTTTTACATATATACTCACAAATAAATACTGTTCTACCTGGATGTTTAACCGAAAATTTTCAATTAAGTAATAATTACAAAACACTTATAAAAACTTATTACTCCGCTACGCAATCCAGTACAAACCAATCACACTTTTTTAGTTTAGAAAATAAAATATCCACACCTACTCAACCCCATGCCACTCCTCAAAACACCAGAGGAAGCACATTCAAATAAAATGATTACAAATTTCAGATAACCATATATCTTTCACCGTGAAAGCGGTGAAAGATAGAATGTGCAAACATCACTAAAAATATTCAATCTCTATATAAATCAAAAAACTTTAAAAAAAAAATTATCTCTGATATAAACTCACTTCGTGTAAAAAATGCTGAAAAGATAAAGTGAAATTTTAGTTTTTGTTTTATCTTGCGCACTTTTTCATAATGTGAATAAAAACTGCATGCGAATAAAAAACTTAATGTGCACCTTTGGCATGTTTGGATGAAAATTGCTTGCAAAATTGGACATTCATGAGTTAGGTTTAGAACCGTCCGGATTAAATATTTCAAGGAGATACTACAACTATGAAATTGAAACTCATTGTTGCATCAATGAGCATGCTTGGTTTTGTAAGCTGCCAAGTGCTTGCTGCAACAAATACAACAACAACCACCACAACAGATACCACAACCACGACGACTGCCCCAGCGCCAAAGCATCACAGGCATCATCATAAGAAAGTTCATCATGTTAAAAAAGTTGAAGCTGAAATTGTATATAAGGACATGCCAGTCATGGCAGAACCTGTTTGTACAATTAGCCACTCTTCAATGTTGATGATTGGTATGACTCAAAACATGGGTCGCGCAATTCCATCTTCCTGTAATCCAGGTTGGTTTGAAAGAATCATGCTGAGTGGTGGTATTAATGTTGACATGGGTAAATGGGGTAATCGTAACGGTAACTTCATAGGTGAAAATACTCAACGTTTATCACTCAACGATGCATACTTCAATGTTGGTGCAAAGATTAATGATTGGACCAAAGCATTTGCTAGCATCAGCTACAACACAGCAACCATAAATGATCCAACGGCAGCAACGCCTGCAAATCATATTGCAGAATATTCTGCTGCGTACAGCAATAACGCGCAAAGTGGTTCAACGCAAACGTTACAACTAGAACAAGCATTCATTACATTAGCTAATTTTGATGAATCACCCATCTTCGTTCAAGTTGGTAAACAGTTCCAAGACTTTAGCCGTTATCCACTTCATCCAATTACTCGCAGCTTGACACAAGTCATGTCTGAAACATTAGCTACGTCAGCTAAGATTGGCTTTGTTGCTCCAATGGGCTTTACGGGTTCTGCATTTGTATTTGATAACCCAATTCCACAAATCGGCCAATCATCGAAACCAACTAACTATGGCGCATCGTTAGGTATTGATATGCCAAGCGACCAATTCGGTTGGGATTTAGGCGTTGCTTATCTGTGGGATTTAATGGGTGTTAACGATATTGCTTATGCAGTTAACCAATTTAATATTGCTGCTGGATTAGGCGAAGGTTATCAAAGCCGCACAAGTGGCGTTGCTGCATACGGTGACATTAACTTCGGTCCATTTGTATTTGATGCACGTTATACAACTGCTACCGGTAGCTTCAATGTTCAAGACTTACCAAGCCGTGGTGTTGCTGATATCAGCCCAATGACTGGTCTGCCAATTGCTGGTGCAACTGGTGCTAAACCATGGACCGCAGGTGTTCAAGCTGGTTATGGCTTTGACGCATTCTGGGGCAGACAACAAGATATCTTCCTCGGCTATCAATGGTCTGGTGAAGCTGCTGGTCTCTTGTTACCAAAACATCGCTGGTTGGCTGGTTACAACATTGACATGTGGAAAGATACCAAAATTGGTATTGAATGGGATCATGACAATGCATACGGCACGGGAAGCGGTGGTAACGGTAAAACGACCAACCTTGTTTCCTTACGCGCCGGCGTTCAGTTCTCGTAAACGCGATAAGTATAAAAAGCCCGCTTATGCGGGCTTTTTTTTGTCTTTAATTTTCGTGCCTAAACTGCCCCCCACTTATTCGCAATAAAACAAAATAATTCCGCTGTTCGCTCAGCATCATATATAGCGGAATGTGCCTGCTGCAGATCAAAAGGAATACGAGCTCGACGAGCAGCTCGAGCCAATACGGTTTCACCTAAAGCAACCGCTCCCAGAGAGGCTGTATCCAATGTCGTAAAAGTATGAAAAGGATGATATTGAATGCCGCTACGTTTAGCTGCTGCCAAAATAAAACTTAAATCAAACCAGGCATTATGCCCAACAAGCACAGCGCGATAACATTCCGTCTTTTCTAATTGTTTTCTTACTGCGGCAAAAATTCTATGTAGTGCTTGGGCTTCAGGAAGAGCAAATCGCAATGGATAATCTGGGTCAATGCCCGTAATTTCAAGCGCTTCTTTTTCAAGGCACGCGCCTATAAAAGGCTCAACATGATAGGCATGCGTTTCTTCACGAAAAAGCTTTCCATTAGCATCCATATTTATCATGACAACTGCGATTTCAAGCAACGCACTGGTTGCCACATTTAAACCTGAGGTTTCCACATCGACCACAACGGGTAACAATCCACGAAAACGGCGCGATAAAGTTGTTATTTTATTATTCATTATTCTAGTTTTCTCTAGTCAAAAGCTTTGTTTTCACTACAATAGTCTCACATTAAGCGTCACACCTAGCATTTGTATCAACATCAAATTTACATGGAATGAATATGCTAACTAATGAATCTTTTCCACCATCCAATCCGCTGCGAGATACTATCACAAATGCTTACCGAATGGATGAAACAGAGTGTTTAGTTCCTCTCATTACAACAGCTGCCTTGCCAGAGAGTAGCCGCGTTCATATCGAACACGTTGCTAAACAACTTGTGCTTAAAACACGTGAATATAAGAGTAAACAAGGCAAAATTGACAGCTTGCTTCACCAATATAATTTATCGACCGATGAAGGCATCGCGCTCATGTGCTTGGCAGAAGCGCTGCTTAGAATTCCTGATAAAACGACAATGGACAAGTTTATCAGCGATAAAATTTCAACGGTTGAATGGAAAAATCATATTAGTAGTGACAATTCTTTTTTTATTAATGCAACAACTTGGTCACTCTTGCTAACCGGTAAAGTTTTTTCCCCCGCACTCAACAATCAGAAAAATTTAATGTCCTCGTTAAAGCGAGCTTCCAGTCGATTAGGCGCATCAGTAATCCGCCCAGTGATTTTGCAAATGATGAAAGCGATAGGCAAACAATTTGTTATGGGTGAAACAATGCAATCCGCTCTTTCACGTGCAGAACCATTAGAAAAAATGGGCTATTATTTTTCTTATGACATGCTAGGTGAAGCAGCACGCACAGAGGAAGATGCAAAAAAATATTATGGATCTTATGTCAATGCAATTAATGTCATTGGCGCAAGCGCAAAAGCAAAAAACCCGATAAAAAATCCTGGGATATCCATTAAACTTTCCGCACTGTATCCACGTTATGAATACACTGAACGAGAACAGGTGATGAAAACATTACCTGCACTATTACTTTCACTCGCACAACTTGCGAAAAAAAATAATATTACCTTAGCCGTTGATGCTGAAGAAGCAGATCGATTAGATCTATCAATGGATATCTTCGAACAAGTTTATAGTGACGATTCTTTGCGAGGCTGGGGAGGATTAGGCTTTGTTTTGCAAGCTTATCAAAAGCGTGCATTCTACGTGATCGATTGGCTTGCTGATCTTGCAAAACAATATGACGACCGTATGACGGTGCGTTTAGTCAAAGGAGCTTATTGGGATGCAGAAATAAAAACCAGTCAAGTAAATGGTTTTCCTAATTACCCTGTATTCACTCGCAAAGATTCTACCGATGTTTCTTATCTCGCATGCGCAAAAAAATTGCTTACTCTAACTGATGTTATTTATCCGCAATTTGGTACACACAATGCTTATTCTGTCGCTGCCATTCTTGAGATGGCAGGTCATCATACTAATTTTGAATTTCAATGCTTACATGGCATGGGTCGTCCGCTTTACGATCACCTTATTGAAACCATTGTCCCACGCAATTCAAAAAATAAATCCGCACCTCATGTTCGTATTTATGCACCGGTAGGTACACATAAAGATTTGCTTGGCTATCTAGTAAGGCGATTACTTGAAAATGGAGCAAACACGTCATTCGTCAATCAGCTTTCTGATGAAACCATTCCATTAGATAAAATCGTTCATGATCCAATTGAAAGAATTAAGTCTAAACCTTCTAAGCCACATCCAAAAATTCCTTTGCCAAAAAATATCTACGATGGCAAATGGGAAAATTCAACAGGCATTGATTTATCTGATCGAAGATATGTCATGCTACTGAAAAAACACATGCAAGCTGCGTTAAAAGATAAATGGTCCGCTTCATCTATCATCAATGGAAAAATTATTAATAATAAAAATGCGGACCCAATTTTCGCTCCAAGCAATCTCAATGAAATTGTTGGCTATGCAGAAAACGCCACTGATAAAGAAGTTGAAGAGGCATTGCAAGTTGCCGTTCTTGCACAACCTGCATGGGGAAATAGGCAGGTTGAAGAACGCTGCGCTATTTTGCTACGTGCAGCTCAGTTATTTCAACAAAACATGCCGTACTTAATTACCATGCTATCGCGTGAAGCTGGAAGATGTATTTTAGATTGCATTGCTGAAGTACGCGAAGCAATAGATTATTGTCGATATTATTCATATCGTGCCCATATAGATTTAAAGCCAATCGAATTGCCAGGGCCTACGGGAGAAATGAATATTTTATCGCTTCACCCCCGCGGCGTTGTTGCTTGTATCAGTCCATGGAATTTTCCACTCGCTATTTTTACCGGCCAAATTGTTGCATCCCTGCTCACAGGAAATGCTGTGATTGCAA
>DAIEGU010000021.1 GCA_027356065.1 Gammaproteobacteria bacterium | reverse complement strand
TTGCAATTCACATAATAAAAAGCTGCCATGCCTTGCAGAATAGTATTAACATTTGCTTTCAATTGTCGAATATTGTTATCAACACTCAGCGCTTGATATTGGCGTATACTCATCATTATCAAAATAACACCGATTGATAATACGAGTAAAATTTCTAAAATGGTCACGCCTCGTTGCGATTGTTTCTTTACTCTCACTTAACCACCCATAGACATACCAGTTAAATAAATACCTTGCACAATCATGATAATCAAAAGACCGCCGCAAGCCAGCAAAATACCGCCTAAAATACGTGATATTAATTTCAATGTTTGTGTTGCTTGCTCTGTACCACGTATACCCATACGGACCAAGCCATGCTCAAATCCTTTTACCTCTGCCATAACACGTAATCGCATTAATTCTTGTTCGTCAACTAAACCGGTTGCCAATACATCAGCGATGTTTGTTTTACCTGTACTTAACAAATGTTCCATCATAATTAAATGAGAATTGAGATAAGGATTTGCTTGATATTGCATGACTCGAATTGCTGATTTAAATACAACACCATTTGCTACTAGCAAACCTAGTGTTTCTAATAAACGTGCAGCAACAAATTTTCTATAAAAGGAAAAAGGGGGAACATTATCCAATAATGGTCTTAATTCACCTGTATAAGTTGTCATTAATCGACGAAGGATCAACATAATCACAATGATCACAACAATCACGACCCACCACCAATATTCAATATAGCCAGCTAATGAAATTAATAATCGACCTGACTGAGGCCATTGATCAATCGGCTTTATCAATTTGAATTGCGTAAATACAGATTTATCTAAATAAACAATCACCATACAAGCCATACAAAGAACTAATATGGGATAAGAAAGAGCACCAATAAATGCGCCAAAAGCAACACCGCGTTGAGATAACATATTAATGGCTGATTTTAACGTTTGTGCTAATGCACCACCTGCTTCACCAACACGAATGATTTCAACTACATTGCTTGCAAACCATTCTTTCATACCTTCTGCTAATGGCTGACCTTGCGCAATTTTTACAGAAAGTGATTCAGCAACTTCGCGTGTCAAACCACTTGTAACTTTACTCATCATATCAACTGCACGGTTTGCGGGAATACCATCATTAATTAAAAGATATAAATCTTCAAGAAAACCGAGCTGGAGTTTTGTTCCAAATTGCCAATGCTTAAAACTTAGCACAAATTTTGATGTTAGATCTTTTAAACTTTCGACTGATAATTCCATAGCGTTTACCTATTTTTAATACTTGAATATTCTTGCTTGGGTAAGTGGATTAATCGGTCCTACAACTTTCTCTGCATCAAATGGATCACAAATACCTTGTTGAATAAGATCTATTGCGCGATCACGAAAATCCATCCATCCGTTTTCTTTGAGATATTTTTCCCAATTCAATGTGTCGCACTTTTGAATAAATTGTCTTCCTTCTTCATCAACCCAGATAACTTCTGCTACAACAATACGACCACCTACACCAGAACGATTGCACTTTGCACAACCATTTCCGCGTGCTTTTGCTTTATCTAACACTTCAGTACCAAGCACAGCCTCCCAGTCAGCGAGATAAGGTTGATGTTTAGGCGAGTTACGTAAGGGAATTGCACACTGTGGACAAACTTTTGCAATTAAACGTTGACACATAAGACAACGCAAAACACTGCTATCACTTAACAATACGGGTGAAATACCCATATCAACGAGACGGGTAACAATTGCTGTCGCACGATTAGTGTGTAATGTTGTTAACACCAAGTGTCCTGTGATGGACGCACGCACCATGACATGCGCAGTGTCTTCATCACGCATTTCACCGAGTATGATGACATCAGGATCCATACGTAATGCAGCGCGACCCATGCTGGCGAAACTGCGGTCTTCTTTTTCAGTATTGACTGGGACCTGTGTTGCAGCTTCTACGACTTTTTCTACCGGATCTTCAATGGAATATAACTTTTGCGCTGATTCAACCATTTCCATACAACTTGCAAGCGTCGTGGTTTTACCAGATCCTGTTGGGCCTGCAACGATGATTGCACCAAACGGCAATTTCATTGCCATTTTAATGATATCAATTTGCTGTTGTGTATAACCTAATTGATCTAATGTTTGAGTGCGTTCTTCACCTGTTGCAAGAATACGCATTACCATGTCAAAGCCACCGTGCGCAGGTACGCTGGCTAAACGTAGACGTATATCTTTGCCATGAATTTTTAATGGCATTGATGCGTCTTGAGGTATAAGTGGATTGAAATGCGATGTGGCGTGATCAGTTTCTTTATTAAATGCTACAGATGCAATTTCTCGACCCAGCTTTTCCGACCATTCTGCATATACACGCAATTCGCCATGTTGTCGCATACGTATCTTGGTATAAGTTTGTCGAACTTGAATGTGAATATCACTCACACTTTGCAAAACAGCTTCATAAACTAAATCACGTAAGTGACGCTGTTGGTCACTGAAAGAAATCGTGGTTTCACCTTTTTGCTTTTTCGCACTTTCTTCTTCACCACCACTTGCAAGCAACAAGCTGACCAAGGCAGACGTCGCTGCATATACTTGTCCTGGATGTATACCCTTACTTAACAATAACGATTTGCAGTTTTGTACAGTACGAGAAGTTGGCTCAGAAGAGATAATCGCTGCGCTTTTCAAAACAACAATATTTGCCTGCTCTTTGCACCAGGCAAGCATTTCATCCATGACTTTATCTTTGGAATCTAAATCATATGAGCTGGTTAGGACTTTGGTTTTAGTCGCTGCAGCATATTGTTCCAGCAATGCTAGTTCCTTTTCCTCGTTGGGTGGTAAGGTCACCTCTGCCATACTAACCTCGTAAAATGAATTTCAGTTTAATGAGGCACAATTAAAAAAGTCTATCTTTATTATAGAACTTTTTCTTAAATCCGTAGGCTTATGTAACTTCTTAAATATCCAGATTGACTACCTCTAAGGCATTTGTTTCAATGAAAATCCTGCGCGGCTCGACTTCATCACCCATTAAAGTAGTAAATATTTGATCGGCAGCAATTGCATCTTCTACCTTCACTTGGAGTAAGTTTCTACGTTCTGGATCCATGGTAGTTTCCCATAATTGATCCGGATTCATTTCTCCTAATCCTTTATATCGCTGTATAGATTGGCCTTTTTTCGCTTCCGCGATTAGCCACGTCATTGCGTCCACAAAAGAAGCGATAGGTTGCTTTTTCCCGTCTCGCTCAATATAAGAGCCCGATTTAATGATTGAGTTCAGCTTAGCACCAAAGTCAGTAAATTTACGATAATCCGAAGAAACAAAGAAATCTTTATTAATCATATGATTACGCTTGACACCGTGGTTTGTTATTTCGACATTAGGCAAGGACCATCCCTTTTCTGTATCGGTTATTAAAGAGATTTCATAATATGCAATGCCTAAATTTTTGGCATTTAATGTATCTTGCAATGGCTTGATGAAAGCTTCCATGGCTGCTTGATTAGCAAGAGTTGATTCAGTTAAAAATGGCATATACATAAGCGCATCTAGTACTTCTCTTGGATAGCGCTTGGATAAACGATTAATTAATCCTTGGATTACATAATAGTCTTTAACTAATTGCTCGAGTTCGGTACCTGTGATAACAGATCCGTCTCCTTGATTTAATACAGCATTTTCTAAGGCTGATTGTGTTAGTAAATCTTCCAATAACTTTTCATCTTTCACATAACGCTCTTGCTTGTTCTTTTTCACTTTAAAGAGTGGTGGCTGAGCAATATAAATATATCCTTTTTCAATTAGCTCAGGCATTTGGCGAAAGAAAAATGTTAATAACAGAGTACGAATATGCGATCCGTCAACGTCAGCGTCGGTCATGATAATAATGCTGTGATAACGAGTTTTATCGGGGGAGTATTCGTCTCGCCCAATACCGCAACCAAGGGCCGTAATTAAAGTTGCTACTTCTGCAGAAGACAACATTTTATCGAATCGAGCTTTTTCAACGTTTAAAATCTTACCTTTAAGTGGTAACACAGCTTGTGTTTTTCTATCTCTTGCTTGTTTTGCAGATCCGCCTGCAGAATCACCTTCTACAATGAATAATTCTGACTTAGCAGGATCTTCTTCTTGGCAATCCGCTAATTTGCCTGGTAACCCAGCTACATCGAGTGCACTTTTTCGTCGTGTTAATTCACGTGCTTTACGTGCAGCTTCACGCGCACGCGCAGCTTCAATTACCTTGGAAACAATATTTTTTGCATCTTGCGGGCTTTCCATCAAGAAATTTTGGAATTTCTCATTCATCAGCGATTCAACAATCGCCCTTATTTCTGATGAAACCAATTTGTCTTTGGTTTGTGATGAAAATTTTGGATCAGGCATTTTTACTGATAAAACAGCAGTCAATCCTTCGCGCAAATCATCGCCTGATGTGGCTACTTTTTCTTTCTTTGCTGTTTCTTTTTCTATGTAGTTATTTAAAACACGCGTTAATGCGCTGCGAAAACCAGCTACATGTGCTCCACCATCGCGTTGAGGAATATTATTGGTATAACAAAATAACTTTTCTTGATATGTATCGTTCCATTGCAGCGCAACTTCAACCGTAACCCTGTCTTTTTCAGCACTAAAATAGAAGATTTTTGAATGAATAGGTGTTTTATTGCGATTTAAATCTTCTACGAAGCCTTTTAATCCACCGCTATATTCAAAAAAATCGTTACGCCCTGTACGTTCATCAGATAAATAGATACGAATAGAAGTGTTTAAAAAAGCCAACTCTCTTAAACGTTTAGCTAAAACATCGTAATTAAACTCAATATTTTTGAAAATTTCTGCGCTAGGCTTAAATTTAACTTCAGTTCCACGCTCAGTTGTCTCACCAATTTCTTTCAAAGACTCTTTGGGCTCGCCTAAATGATAATATTGCTCATGAATTTTGCCGTTTATTCTAATGACTAAATGCAATTCATCTGACAAAGCATTTACAACTGATACGCCTACACCATGTAAACCGCCAGAAATCTTGTACGAATCATTATCGAATTTTCCGCCTGAATGCAGTACTGTCATGATTACTTCTGCTGCAGAACGACCTTCTTCTGGATGAATATCGACTGGAATACCTCTACCATT
>DAIEGU010000006.1 GCA_027356065.1 Gammaproteobacteria bacterium | reverse complement strand
ACGACGATAACTAATAAGAGAACTCACATTTGCACCACGTTCTATCAACTTTTGCTCCAATAATTCTCGGCCGCCTTCTCCGCGAATGATCGTAATATGTTGGTTATGTATTTGTTGAAATTCGGGCAATGCCAATAACCCTTCGCTACTCCATACATCTGCAGGATAAAGAGAGAAATACCCTGCTTTTTCTAATGCGCGTGCTGTGCTTTCACCCACTGCTGCAAATTTTACTTGTGGAGGAAATATTGGCCATACACGACGAATAGTTGGCACGCTGGCATAAACAGATTGTGGGCTAATAAAAATTAACCAATCTTGCTGCCCTAATTTGCTAAGCGTTTTTGTATATGCTTCATCCTGCTCAGCAGGTTCTATGGCGATAGTTGGAAATTGGATCGCAAGATGACCGCTAGCTTGTAATAATTTGCTAAGCTCTCGTCCTTCGGGATCTGGTCTTGTTACGAGAATGCAGAGATTAGTTGGATGCATTTTGTTATCTATCATTGTCATAAATTGCCATATTAATTTTGTCCCCACCCTAGCTCTCCCCCGCAAGATGTTGTTGCATAATTCAAATGTGTTATCCTGAACAGGCGTTTTTGCCTGTGAAGGATCTTTTTCATTAATATTTAGGTCCTTCACAGGCAAAAAACGCCTGTTCAGGATGACACATTTGAATTATGCAACAATGCCTCCCGCAAGGAGGGACGATCAGAGCATCACAAAAACTCTTTCAATATCTTCTCAGCACCCTGCTGTAATAATTCCTCAGCAACACGTGCACCCATTGTTTCAGCTTGATCAGAATGCCCTCTGCGCACTGCGCGTAAAATTCGTTGGCCATTATGACTAGCAACTAATGCATGTAAAGTTAATTCGCCATGATGAACTTGCGCATAAGCAGCAATAGGTGCTTTACACCCTCCTTCCAACCGCCTACACACAGCACGCTCAGCAGTCACAGAAGCGTGAGTGATTGCATCGTTAAGCGGCATGATGAGATCAATGACCGCCTGATCATCAGTACGACATTCAATGCCTAACGCACCTTGCCCTGCAGCAGGCAATACTTGTTCAACAGAAAGATGGCTGCGAATACGCGATGTTAAATGCATGCGTCTTAATCCAGCTGATGCAAGAATAATGGCAGTGAAATCCTTTTCATCCAATCGTTTCAAACGAGTATTAATATTGCCGCGAAGATTTTGTAAATCAATATCAGGACGCAATGCGCGCAATTGTGTTTGTCTACGTAAGCTTGATGTGCCAACACTCGCACCAGCTGGCAATTGCATAATAGAGGCGAATTCATTCGAAACAAAGGCATCACGTGCATCTTCGCGCTCGCTAATGACAGGAATACATAACCCTTCAGGTAATTCCATCGTGACATCTTTCATTGAATGCACCGCAATATCGGCACGACCATCCATCAAGGCTTCTTCTAACTCTTTTATAAATAACCCTTTACCACCTATATCAGTCAGAGGGACATCTAATCGTTTGTCACCTTGCGTTGTAATACCCAGCAAATCAATGGATAATTGCGGATGTAGCTTAATTAGTGCAGTTTTGATAGATTCAGCCTGACAAAGTGCAAGTGGACTTTCGCGTGTTGCAATCACTAAGTGTCGTTTAGTCATAAATACCTTGTTTTTATTGACGACCACAATGTTAACCATCATATTTTCTGGATAATAATAGGACTATGTTTATGTCGCAGCAATTATTTAATGATTTTTCGATTGATGTTCAGCAAAAATTTTATGAAAAACAAACACAATCCGGTCATATTGCTGTTTATCAAACTGCTCCGTTTGGCATGACAATGACGCTAAACGGACAAATTATTCTTTGTGATGATAGTTTTTTTCATCATGAAATGATGACACATCCCGCACTGTTTTCTCATCCTAAACCAGAAAAAGTTGCGATCATTGGTAATCGCATTGGTATCTTGCAAGAAGTGTTAAAACATCCTTCGGTACAAGAAGTGACTTGCATCACTCAACCTTCTATCTTAGAAGATGTGGTTTCTGAATATTTTGGTGATAGTTATAAAGTAAACGACACACGCGTGTATCATGAAACTAATACATTGCAAAAATGGCTTGCACAAGCGAAAAATGAATCATTTGATGTGATTATTTTAAATGAAAATTCAGATGATTTTTTAACAGAATATTATCAAGGCTATCATCGTACATTGCACACAGATGGCATTTTGGTTCAAGCTTGTCAAGCAAATAGCTTAACTAGCAAAACATTCAAACCACTTTATCAAAATATTCAACATGCCGGTTTTTCTGACTGGCAATTCATGCATTTTTCACAACCCAGTTTTCCAAAAAATTTGCGCACCATTATGCTAGCAACAAAACGTCCGACATTTAAACGCGTTCGTGAAATTGATGTTTACAATCGCCCATTTAAAACGCGTTATTACAATTTCGACGTGCATAAAGCGGCATTAGCATTACCAGAATTTATGCGCGCCGAATTGGAAGTATTGTAGCCTATTTTCGTTTCCCACTAATCAAACCGAGACGTTGTTCCTGTCGTTCATCAACTACTACTGAATCTAATTCAAAATTATTTTTCTTAAGTGTAGGTTGATGAAATCGAGGTGTATATCTAGAAGATTCGGAAACTTTTGGTGTACTTTTAGCTAAAGTGACAGCCGTCTGTATTGCGCCAACCGCTGCAATAGAAATCGAAGCAACATATTCAACACGCACATTAAGACCTGTTTGTGCATATATCCATTGGTTTGCTGCTTCACCAAAGTTTTCATATAACTTATAAGATACGGCAACCGCTGTTCCTACTGAGATTTCACTCACACCAGAAATCATCGTTTTTGGGTAATAAGAAAATGCATGATTAACTGTACGCTTTGCTTTTGACCATGTGGATAAATTTTCAACCTGTGAAGGAACACCGATTCGCTTTATAAGTACAACTAAGTCATCATATGACATTAATCTTGGGACTGTTGACAATTCAAATCCAAGGTATTGAATAATAAAAGCAAACTCGTAGAATTGCGGTTCCCACACCTAACAATAAAACGAGTTTGCAATGATCCGACTGATGCTCACAGATGAGCTATGGTCGAAGTTACGGACAATCATGCGTCAACACGGGATTTATGACAAGCCCAAGCTTAGAAAAATGGTTGAAGGCATTTTATATCGCATGCGAGTAGGCTGTCCTTGGCGCGACTTACCATCGAAATTTGGATTTTGGAATTCTGTATACCAGCAATTTAATCGCTGGTCTTCAAAAAATAAATTAATGAAAATATTCAAATCGCTTGTTGATCACCCTGATCTTGAATGGGAATTTATTGATGGCAGCATTGTAAAAGCACATCAACATAGTGCGGGGGCTGCGAGTAATGAAAATGAAGCCATCGGTAAATCTGTAGCTGGAAATACGACAAAAATCCACATGGCAGTTGATGCACATGGCTTGCCAATTGATTTTGAAATTACTGGTGGTGAAATTCATGATTGCAAAGTTGCGCCAGAATTTTTCTCAAAACTTCCTAATGCAAATTATATGATTGCTGATAAAGGTTATGACAGTGAGGAGTTGCGTAATATTGTTCGATCGAAATCATCAATACCAATTATACCAAGAAAAAATAATTCAAAAACAGGGAATCATGATATGGATTGGGGATTATATAAATACCGTCATTTAGTTGAAAATCTTTTTGCGCGAATTAAACATTTTCGTGCAATAGCAACGCGATTCGATAAATTAAAGAGAAATTACACATCAATGGTAGCTTTAGCATGCGGCTACCTCTGGCTGCCTATGTGAATTGTCAACAGACCCTTGTTTCAATAGCCTTGGGTTCTTCTTCCGTTATTTCTTCTTTGTTTTTTTGTTCTTCGTATTTTAATTGTTCTTTTAGCTTTTCAAGTTTTTGTTCTTCGCGTTTTATCTGTTCTTTTAGCGCTTTACTTTTTTGATCTTCTTTTAAACTTTCCATGTCAACTAGTTGAAAATCTTCCATGCCGCCTAACTGGATGTCCTCTTCTTTTTGTTTTTTCTTTATTTTTTGTAATTCTTCTTTTTGCTTAGCCTCACTTCCACCATTTGTAGAAAATCGATCAACGTATTCATAAATTTCAAAAATTTTATCTCTAAATTCAACTGCATCTTGTAATCCTTCCTTTGCTTCGCTAATCGCTCTTAATGCAGTTTTGATACCACCTGATGCCGAAGAAATAAATTGATCTGCAGAAGGTGGCAATTGTTCTTGATAAAAAATTTCTACTATCGCAAGTCCTGCATCTTCAATATTTTTAAAATATTGATCATACTTTGGTTGTTTATTTAATGTTTTTCGAAAAGCCTGTATTGATTTGATAATAGTTTGAAAATTATCCCTCAGCGTTGCACTTGTCCACGACATACGTATTCCTTGTTTTATTCAATTATAAAAGAAAGAAAATCTAACAAAAAATAACGGGAAAGCAAGCAAGGAAAATCTTTCGAAATAAACATCCATGAAACTACTAGCTAATTATAAGTAAAATTAACGACTATTGTGAAAATGATTTTTATCACTCTAAGCAGATTGTTTTTTAGTCTGTGAAGGATCTTTTTATTAACGTCTGATCCTTCACTGGATCCATAACTGATGCTGATAAAGCTTGATGGTAATTTTTAAATGCTTCTAAACAGTCAGAAAAATGCTTAATTATAATTTTTATCTTTTCTTGCTCTCTGTTTTCACACATCTGTTTCAATTGTTCGATAGCAATATTCAAGTGAGATAAGATGAAAGCATTTTTAACCTTAATAGCTGCTGATGAAGCAAACAAAGACGGAGTTTTATTGGACTCTTTATTAGCGTCCCGCAATTTTTGCAAAAGTAGTAAACATTGTGTTTCATATGTTTTTTTGGATTCTATACTTTTCGTTAACCTTCCTAAAATAAGCGAGTCGAAAGAACAGATTAACTTTTCTGCTTTGACATACATGTCTGATTTAACAATAAGATTTCCTTTAATAGCAGAGATAAAGAATTCGCATTGCTGACACAATTCGGTTTCATACAAATCAAGCGTTTTTTGGCATATCTCGTTTAATTTTTTTGAAACTTGACTCAGCGTGAGTAAGTTTCTAATAGATAATTTCTTAGTTACAACTCCCCAAGAATCTTTATCTAGCAGCCATGAGCGTGATTCCATTGCATTTTCCTCTTTTTAATACTTGTGGCAATACCTTCCTTCTTTAAGGTTTCCCTAAAAATTAGGGTTTATTATAAGGCAAAATTTAATTTTTGTTCAATAATTATTCTATAACAACGAGAATGAGGGCTAATCCCATGGGTGCTCCAAGAAGCGCGCATCGACACTTAATTGACTCCATGGAGGAAGCAGGCCTTAAGCCAGATCAAAAAGGCATCTGTAACAGTGTTTATGTAATCGTACTAGCTTTTTTAGCTATGCGTTTACAAGATGTCATAGATAAAATTATATTTATTCAAAAAACGCCGGGGCTTGAAGCAAAAAATCAAAAAAAGCCGTGATGAAATTACTCAGCACATTACCGAAATTGAAAAGCAATTGGATGAAGAACAATTGCATATTCGAATGGAAATTGAAGAACAGTTGAGTATGCAGAGAAAACAAATCAAGAGCATTTTAGAACCCGAGCTTAAACTTCATTATGAGCTGCTTGAAATTAGCATTTTTCTTAATGTACTCAAGGTACATTTTGATTTAAGCGATGTTAGCCATTTAATTGATGAGCCGTTAGTTCGAGAATCGCAAGAGACATCACCATTATTTGCGCTTAATTTATTTATGCCTTTAGCGAATGAAGGTGGTGCAAAAGCGATTGATTATTTTACCGGTATGTATTTTTACCAAGAACAAAGTTCTACACCGTCAGAGTTAGTTTCTTATTTTAAAGATTTGCGTCAAGCATTAGAAGGCTGGAATTATCCTATTGCAGTAATACTAGGCAATGCTAGACATACCATTGCTATTGGGTTACATGGGGATAAATGGATGTTAGCTAACCTCAGCGCTAAGCCAAATTTTAGCTCTGGTAAGATTGTTGAATTTTATGTAACAGATGAAGCGCTTACTAATGCTGTTATGCGCAGTTTTTTATTTGCTAAAAACCTTCCCCAAGATCAATATACTATTTGGCTTGCTTCCTGTGTTTGTATTAATGCGTATCCTGAAAAAGCAAAAAAGGCGGACATTAGCCAAGAAGATTATTTAAACGATATTCAATCTCGTCTTAAAGAATGGCGTCAACATCCAGAACACCAAATCACTGCTCAAAAAGCTCAAATAAAAGATTTCTGGGGCGTAAATTGGCTAGAAAAAGCCGTAAAATTTAATCAGGAAAAAGAAGTCGCTGCGCTACTCAAATTATATACGGGTACTGGAAATGAAAAAACCGTTTATTTCGGCAAGCTTTTACACTTAGCAGCTAAATATGGATGGGTTTCTATTGCCAACCAAATTCTTAAATATCAACCTGATATTAACATTCGTACATATGGCTCTATAACTCCACTCATGATTGCAGCCCAATTCGGCCATCCTGAATATGTACGGCTTTTATTGCAGTACAATGCCAACCTATATATGCAAAATAAAGATGGTAAAACCGCTGCTCAAATTGCTGAGGAAAATGGTTTCAATAATATAAAAGCCCACATTGAGCATCATATGGCAGTAACTGAAAAAGCCAAAGAAATGATCTTACTTCCTGCGGTGAAAAATGGTAATGCAAAAACTGTAGCAAGCTTACTGAAACAAGGAGCTAACCCTCATTTAATAATTCCAATCGACAAACATACAAAACAACCTGCTATTCGTTTTGCTTGCGAACAAGGTCATTTCGATATTGCTTCATTGTTTCTTCATTATGGGGCAGCTATCGATAAAGCGTTAATCGATCAATATGGAGAGAAATTATTCTCTATTGCCGTTGATAAAAATCTTTCACAAGCAGTGAAAGTGTTATTAGAAAACAGTGTGAGCCCTGAAATAGAATTAGTTAATTTAGCGCACACTCATAAAAATGTAGAAATACTCGAGTTGTTTATGTTTCACGGGACACAGTTAACTGATCTCATGATTCAAGAGTATGCTGAAGATTTATTATTATTCGCCGCTGCGAAAAGCCACATTAAAATAGTTGAATTCATGTTAACAAAAATGCCTCATCTCATTCAAACCAACGGTTTATTTTTACATGCTGCTGCCAACAATGATTTAGCGATGGGGAAATTACTGTTAGCACATGGTTTTTCTAATATAAATGAAATGCAAGAAGCATTGAATTTTACGCAATCAGATAATAAAAATGCCGTAGCTGACTTGCTAAAAAAACAACTCCGCACGATTGAAAAAATTCAGGAAAAAATTAAAAAACAAGATTTGGTAGCGATAAAAAAATTAGTAGTCAATGGATTTAACCCCAATCAACCATTCCATGATAACCGATCCATGCTTGCTATAGCAGTAGAAGAAAAATGCTTTGCAGTGGTTGAATTACTTATTCAACTAGGCACTGATGTTAGCCGTCAACTTATTCAAGAGAATTATAAAGCTCTTCTGTTTCAAGCTATCAATGAAAAACATGCCGATGTTGTATTACAATTACTAAAAGAAAAGCCAGAAAATCAAAATATTAATACCATGATAAATGACAAAGGCATGACGCCATTAACATTAGCTGCTAAAAAAAGTTCTCCTCACATTATTGAAATACTTTTAACACACGGTGCAAAACCAGATTTTCGTGATAGCAAAAATCATACGTCTTTATATTACGCAAAAAAACAAGCTGGTCCAAAAACAATAATCATTTTGCAAACAGCATTGGATAATCTTCAAAAAGAAGCAGAGAAGCTAAAAGAACCTACATCTGATTATGAAACTGCACATACATTATTCTCTTCTAACCCGCCCCCTAGAAATAACCCGCCCCCTAGAAAAAATTTGTTCAAAAAAATATTTCCAGGTTTCAAAAAGAAATAAAATACTCCCACAAAAACCATGGAAAAATAAAATTAATAAAATAAACAAAGAAAAACCCTGCCTCTTTTTAAAGAAAGGCAGGGTTTTTAAAATAGTCATTACGTAATATTAGTTTTATCTTTTTTTGCGACGATGATGTGAATACGAATCAAGATCTTCTTGTCCTACTTTGATAAAAGAATTTTTATTTTTCTTTTCTTTCTCTTCTTTTTTTGTGCTAGTTAATTTATGAAAAATACTAGAAACAGAATATTTTTTATCTTTTGTTTTTTTATCTGATTGATACTCAATTAATAATGCATCATCTTTATCTTGATAATATGGTGATTCGATATCATCTGGTAACTCTTTTTTTACTTGTGAAGAATTATTTTTAAGCCTTTGAGGATCAAATGAATAGCCATATGCAAATACATTATCATCTAGTGTTTCAATTTTCTTTTTCAAATTTTCTATTTGAGTACTGGCTTCCTGGTTCTGTTTTTTATCTAATGCTTTTTGCGCCATATTTTTTACTTCATTATATTTTAGCGAAAGATTAAATTCCTGAAAAGCGCCATAAAGCTCAATATAGCTTTTGATAAAATGATTATTTAAATCTTACGTATCCCCTCATTTTTTAACTAATTTTTCCAATAACCCATAGATTTTATTAAAAATTTCATTATGCTTTCCATTTTATTCACGGAGCATGAGGATGTTATTTCAGGGAGAACGGGTAAATTCTATTAATGTTGGG
>DAIEGU010000180.1 GCA_027356065.1 Gammaproteobacteria bacterium | reverse complement strand
ATTCCTAACAGAAATGTGGGAACGATTTGGCTTTTATGTTGCGCAAGGCTTGCTTGTGCTTTACATGACAGAATATTTTGGCTTCACTGATAGCAAAAGTTATAGCATCGCCGGCATTTTTTCAGGTCTTGTTTATATTTCACCTTTTGTTGGCGGCTTTCTTGCTGACAAATTTTTAGGATTTCAACGATGTATTACTTGGGGCGGTCTTTTTCTCATATTGGGATATGCACTGCTTGCTTTATCTACCACACAAGCATTCTTTTATCTCGCGATAGCCACTATTATCGTCGGTAATGGTTTATTCAAACCAAACATCTCAAGCTTATTAGGCACTCAATATTCTGAAGCCGATCCCAGACGTGATTCAGCATTTACTATTTTTTATATTGGCATCAACGTAGGCAGC
Source organism: Gammaproteobacteria bacterium (assembly GCA_027356065.1). Taxonomy (GTDB): domain Bacteria; phylum Pseudomonadota; class Gammaproteobacteria; order DSM-16500; family DSM-16500; genus Aquicella. The sequence goes on along the minus strand of DAIEGU010000180.1, from coordinate 2,733 downwards.
GCGATATCGGGCATTTCAGGATATGTTAAAGCTGCATATGGCTGGCAATTTACTTTCGCCATGGCAAGTGTAGGCATGATCATTGGTCTCGTCGTGTTTTTAATCGGATTAAATCGCATTAAAATACCAGTTAAATCTACTTTCGTAATAAAAACCTGGCAATTTTTTCTTTATTGTATTGTTGCAATCATTGGATTGAGCTTTTTATTAAAGATTAGTTCCTTAGCCAATTGGTTATTGCCTTCAGCAGGTGTACTGTTACTTGCTTTTCTAATTGCATTAACCATGCAGCAAGAAGCTGAATATCGTAAACGGCTTATCGTTTTAAATACGCTTATTATCTCATCGATTGTATTTTGGATGTTGTTCTTACAATTATTCATTTCAGCCAACTTGTTCGTCGAACGATTAGTAGATAAAAATTTATTTGGCATCCCGCTCACAACAACTATTTTTTATGCATCTGAAAGTATATTCATCATTTTACTCGGTCCTATTTTTGCCTGGTCATGGCAAACATTAGGTCGTAATGATAAAAACCCGTCGCCGATAAATAAATTTGTGTTGGGTATATTTTTCGCCGGTTTAGGTTTTTTAGTACTTGCAGCCAGCACCTTATTTCCTAATGACAATGGATTAATAAATCCGCTTTGGATATTCCTTTCTTATCTCTTAATTACGATAGGTGAATTGTTACTATCACCCATTGGTTTGTCTGCTGTCACCATGCTTGCGCCGCCCCACTTGATCGGTATGATGATGGGCATTTGGTTTGTGGCAACCGGATTCGGCGGACTTTTTGCCGGCATGATAGCCAAGCTTGCCAGTATCCCAGATGGCGTACAAACGACGGCCGCAAAACTTGAAATCTATCAAGGTGCATTTCTTAACTACGCTTATCTGGCATTTATCGTTACTATTTTGCTGTTCTTTATACAAATCGGATTAAAGCGATTTCTAAAGAAGAAGATGTAATACGTTCATTGCCGAAGATGCTTTCAGGCGTTATGATAGGCGCGAATTAGAAAATGACCATCCGCCCCGTGCTCCGTAACGAAGCACGAATGATTAGCGGGATCATATTTAGGTAGGAGCAATTCAATGGCTATGTTTGGTTTAAATGAAATAAGAAGCGGCGTGAAATTAATCATTGATGGCGATCCATGCGTTGTCGTCGATAATGAATTTGTTAAACCTGGCAAAGGCCAAGCTTTTAATCGTTTGCGTTATCGCAATCTCAAAACGGGCCGCGTCATTGAAAGAACGTATAAATCAGGTGATAGCATTGAAAGTGCTGATGTGGCTGAAATTGATGCGCAATATCTCTATAGCGATGGTGCTGAATGGCATTTCATGGCGGCTGAAACATTTGAACAGTACGCATTACATGAAAAGGAAGTTGCTGAAGCCAAGATTTGGCTTAAAGAACAAAGCGAATGCAAAATTACACTTTGGAATGGCACGCCTATTTTAGTTGTTCCACCCACTTTCGTTACATTGAAAATCGTTGAAACTGATCCTGGCTTAAAAGGCGATACAGCAGGTAGCGGCGGCAAACCGGCCAAGCTGGAATCTGGCGCTGTTGTGCGCGTACCTTTATTCATACAGGAAGGTGAAATCATTAAAGTTGATACGCGAACTGGTGAATACGTTTCGCGCGCAAAAGAATAACTATAATTATAAATGTAATAAAACTATCGTCCCCGCTTTTTGTGGGGATTTGTTTTTATAGGTAAGGCTTATGTGGCAGCCATCTGCATCATTCGAAAATCTAAAATTACGCGCTCATATTTTTCAATCCATTCGAAATTTTTTTGCTGCACGTGATGTGATGGAAGTTGACACCCCATTACTTTGTCATGCCTCTGTTACTGATCCTTATATAGAAAGCATTCCTGCAGCAGTAAAATCACGTGGTGAAACAAAAACATATTACTTACAAACATCGCCTGAATATGCAATGAAACGATTGCTAGCAGCAGGTAGCGGCGCTATTTATCAAATATCCAAAGCATTTAGACAAGAGGAAATCGGGCGATTTCATAATCCTGAATTTACTTTACTGGAATGGTATAGGCCCACTTTTACTCACCATGACTTAATGAATGAAATGGATGAATTGTTACAAACACTATTAAACACACCCGCAGCAGAGCGTAAAAGTTATGCTGAATTATTTCAATCATATTTAAATTTAAATCCGCACACAGCAACGCTTGCTGAATTGGAAGAATGCGCGAAAATAAATTCGATTTTTGTCGCCGGAGAAATCTCTGATCGCGATACATGGTTACAATTATTAATGTCACACTGTATAGAGCCAACACTTGGGACGGAAGCGCCGTGTTTCGTGTATGATTTTCCAATGTCACAAGCAGCGCTTGCACGCATTCAATTGACCGATCCGAAAGTTGCGTCACGTTTTGAAGTTTATATAGAAGGAATTGAATTGGCGAATGGCTTTCATGAACTTACTGATGCAAATGAACAACGGTTACGATTTACAAAGAACATCGCTGTACGAAAATCGATGGGGACTACGCTTTTACCTATTGATGAATTTTTTCTATCTGCATTAGAACATGGCTTACCTGATTGCGCAGGTGTTGCATTGGGTCTTGATCGCTTAATAATGATTGCTTCGCGCAGTAAACATATTAAAGAATGTTTGAGTTTTGATTTTACCCGGGCGTGATATAAATCCGTTCGCCCTGAGGAGGCGCGCTCTTTGCG
>DAIEGU010000172.1 GCA_027356065.1 Gammaproteobacteria bacterium | reverse complement strand
CGACGCGTTAAGACGATGCGTTCTTTGTTATGTGATACACGATTAATGAGTTCAGAAAATTCTTCTTTTGCATCCACGGTGTTGATAGATGTTGTTGTCATCACTTTCCTCCTAAAAGAAATTAATAAATGCCACGATATTTGCTTGTGACAATTAAATTAAATGACAATATAGAACTTATGAGTATTCCTGCAGCAAACGCCGCAGGAATTTTTTCAATGACTAAGAAGCGAGTGAAATCTCGTCTTTTTCCATAGCTTCTGCATATTTGCCGGTGGCAGCTAAACTATTTAGTAAAGCGCGCTTGCTAAAAGTTTTTTGAGCTGCAGCTGCATTTTTTGACTGCCCTAACCATGTTTTCATGCAAGAGTCTTGCAAAGCGCGAGCATAAGAGAAGCTTAAATTCCATGGCAGTGGGCCTTGTTTATTCATCGCATCAAGATGGGCGGTTGCTTGTTCAGAAGATTGTCCACCGGATAAGAAATTAATGGTTGGCACTGCGCCTGGTACCGTGCGTTTTAAAACACGTAATGTTGCCGCAGCAACTTCATCAACACTGGCTTTTTGTGAGCAAGCTTTGCCACTAATTACCATGCTAGGTTTTAATACTATGTATTCTAATTTTACTTTGTGGCGATAGAGTGCATTAAACACCGCATGTAAAACAGGTTCGCTGACTTCTTCGCAGCGTTGAATAGTGTGGGTGCCATCAATTAATACTTCAGGCTCAACAATGGGAACAATGCCTTGCGCTTGGCAGATAGCTGCATATCGAGCTAATATTTCTGCATTTGTTTCAATAGCAAGTTCACTGGGTGTTTGATCAGAGATAGCATAAACCGCGCGCCATTTTGCAAAACAAGCGCCTTTTGCTTTGTATTCAGCTAATCTTTCTGGCAAGCCATCTAATCCTTGAGTTACTTGCTCATCTTTTGTATTAGCAAGATGAATTAAGCCTTTATCTACTTTAATACCAGGCAAAATACCGAGGTTTTTTAATGCTTGTGGAAACAAAATACCTTGGCTGGTTTTTTGATTCAGTGTTTCTTCAAATAAAATAACGCCAGCAATATATTTGGAAGCATCAGGGGAGGTCACTAACAGTTCGCGATAAGCACGGCGATTATCTTCGCTTGACTCAATACCAATGGCTTCAAAACGTTTGGTAATAGTACCTGTGCTTTCATCTGCAGCAAGAATGCCTTTTCCTTTAGCTGAGAGTTTATGAATTGTTTCTTCAAGTTCTTTGATAATGGTCATCGCTTGTCCCTTTCTGTTAAGACTAAAAAGTTGTCAAAGGTTAGCACAGAAATGTGGTGGAATCGAGAGGAGTAGAGTGTCATCCCGAATGTTGTAAATCCTCCCTGGCCCTCCTTTGCAAAAGGAGGGCCAGGGAGGATTTGATTTACGACGCTCTTTAATACGCCTTCGCAAAAATAACTGGTTGCGGGCTATATTCACCGGTGAAAATGCATTTACCATGCTCACCTTTTTTATCAAATGGCATACAGCGAATGGTGACACTCAATTCTTGTTTTAATTTAGCTTCTATTGCAGGGTCACCGTTCCAGTGTGCTAATGCAAATCCGCCTTCATCTCCTTTAAAGAAATCGTAAAACGCATCACGCGTGGTAATGACTTGCGTATTTTTCTCGCGAAAATCTTTTGCACGTTGCAATAAGTTTGCTTGCAATTCATCTAGTTCAGTAACAACGGTAGATAAAAATTCTTGGCGAGAAATATTTTTCTTATCTTTATATTCTTTGTCACGTCTACCCATATAAACGGATTCTGCTGCAATTTCTTTGTTACCAATTTCAAGACGTATAGGCACCCCTTTCTTGACCCAGCTCCACGCTTTTTCACCGCCGGTTAAGTCACGCATATCAATTTCAACACTCAAGCGACGTTGATGATAATTCAGTTCACGTAATTCAGTTGTTAGTTTGTGACAATAATCGAGAATGGTTGTTCTATCTTCTTCTTTATGAATGACAGGTAAAATAACGACATGCGTTGGCGCAAGTTTAGGTGGTAACACAAGACCGTTATCATCGCTATGTGTCATGATTAGGCCGCCAACTAAACGAGTGGAAACCCCCCACGATGTTGTCCATACAAATTCTTCACGTCCTTCTGCGCTTAAATATTTGATATTAAAACCGCGGGAAAAATGTTGTCCAAGAAAATGTGATGTACCTGCTTGTAATGCTTTTTTATCTTGCATCATGGATTCGATACAAAATGTATTGACTGCCCCAGGAAAACGTTCGCTTTCAGTTTTCTCGCCTTTGATAGTAGGCATTGCCATATAATCTTCAGCAAAACGGGCATATACATCGAGCATTTGCAATGATTCTTGCATCGCTTCTTCGGATGTTGCATGTGCTGTGTGCCCTTCTTGCCATAAAAATTCAGTAGTACGTAAAAACATACGCGTGCGCATTTCCCAGCGCATGACGTTGGCCCATTGATTAATGAGTAATGGTAAATCGCGATAGGATTGCACCCAATTTGCGAATGCATCACCAATAATGGTTTCTGATGTGGGGCGAATAATATAAGGTTCTTCCAGTTCGCCTGCTGGTACTAATTTGCCATCTACAGTTGCTAATCGATGATGTGTTACCACAGCGCATTCTTTGGCGAAGCCCTCAATGTGTTCAGCTTCTTTTTGCATGAAGCTCATCGGTATTAACAATGGAAAATAAACATTCTTGTGTCCTGTTGCTTTGAACTCATCATCAAGTACACGTTGCATATTTTCCCAAATTGCCCAGCCCCATGGTTTTATGATCATGCAGCCACGCACAGGCGAAACTTCGGCAAGATCTGCTGCTTTAATGATTTGTTGATACCACTCAGGATAATTGTCTGCGCGAGTTGGTGTGATGGCGGTTTTTGTTTTATTTGAGTTCATCTAATATTTGCTCCACATGACCGGGTACTTTTACTTTGCGCCAAATAGCGCGAATTATGCCTTTTTCATCGATTAAAATGGTAGTACGTTGAATGCCTAAAAAGGTTTTTCCAAATAAACTTTTTTTGTTAATAACGCCATATGCTTCGCATACGTTTGCATTTTCATCAACCAATAATGTAAATGGCAGTGAATATTTTTCTTTGAATTTGGTATGCGTTTTGACGCTATCTTTTGAAATACCAAATATCAATGCACCTTGTTTTTTGAACGCAGCAAAGTTATCACGAAAATCACAAGCTTCTTTCGTGCAACCTGGCGTCATGTCTTTTGGGTAAAAATAAAGTACGACTTTATTGCCGCGTAATTTGCTTAGCGTTACTTCCTGACCATCATCACTGATTAATGTGAAATCCGGCGCTTTGTCGCCTATGTTTAAAGTCATATTAGCGTCATCTCATGATTGCTAGTTAGTTTGCGAAGAATATCACCATTAAAAATATTCGAGAAGCACGTCTAACATGACAGTAATCTGACAGGGAAATTACATGTGTGTAATAAGTGGTCAAATTCATTGACTCTAAATGGTGTGCTGGTAGGCTCATTTGAGGAGACTAATCAAGTAGAGGGGATATCATATGAGTAGTGCTAGAGTGAAGCGACGACTTGACGAAGAGAGGAAAAATTTCTTAGACAACGATTATTTTGAACACTATCACAATCAGGTTAAGTTAACACAAGCTGATGAAAAGCCAAAGAAGCAAATGGCAAGTGCAAAAAGTCGAGAGCAACGTGATGCAGGAATTAATATTAATCTCGCATTTTGGACTGACCCAAATGGCCCATTTAAATTTTCTTTAGGATTTGAGCGTCCTGGTATACTTTCTGCACCGGCAGTTAACATTCCAGAAAGACGGATGAAAAGATAAAAAAATATTAACCGCCTTCGACTTGAAGGCGGTTTGATTTAAAACAGCTTAGCTAAGCGGTTTGTTAGTTTGTTACAGCACGACCTATTAAGCCGCCGCCAACTGCACCTACAACGGTACCCGCTGTACTGCCACCAGTGATTGCACTACCTGCAACACCACCTAATGCAGCGCCCCCAACTGTACCCATATCTTGGTTCGTGCAGGCCGTTAATAAACCGGCTGCTAAAAATAATGCACAACATGCTAATAGAATTTTTTTCATGACATCACCTCGTCCTTAGTTATTATTCTCCCTATTATTTTACAACTATTTCAGTAGAGAAGCGTGATACGCGCCTTGATTGTTGATTGTTAATGCTTTCCAAACCCATGGCAAAATTTCTTCAATGGTTTCAGCGAATTGCCAAGGTGGATTAATAATAGCCAGACCGCTGCCATTTAAGTGATTAGCAAGATCGGGATAGATAGTTAATTCTATTGTGAAAATAGGTTGTGCTATTTCACGTTTTAATGTTTTGTAAAATTGTTCGATTTGGCTTTTGGTTTTAATGGGATACCAAATCGCATAAACACCACCTGCAAAGCGTTTAAGCGCAGTTGGGAGTGCATGAGCAATGCGGATAAATTCGTCAGGGTTTTCATAGGGAGGATCAATTAAAATCAATCCTCGGTGTTCGGGTGGCGGTAGAAATGCTTTTAAACCTAGAAAGCCATCCATGTGATGCACCGCAACACGTTTATCATTGATAAATGTATTTCTTAATGATTGATATTCTTGCGGCTGCAATTCGCAAGCAATAATTCTATCGTGTGGGCGTGCAAAATAACGCGCAATCAAAGGTGAGCCTGGGTAAAAACGCAGTGATGAAAATTTTTCACCGGTCAATTGAGCATTAATATGATGTATGCAATCTATATAGTGCTTAACGATTGCTGGTGGATTTTCGCATTGAATGACTTTTTCTATACCGCTGACAAATTCTTTAGTCTTTTGCGCTTGCTCAGATAATAAATCGTAAGCGCCGCTGCCTGCGTGTGTATCAATATAACAATAGGATTTATCTTTTCGTGCAATCGCTTCTAATAAAGCGATTAACACAACGTGTTTGACAACGTCTGTGAAACTTCCAGCATGAAATAAATGTCGATAATTCATCTTGATTAATCCCAGAGGGGATAGTGTTCTAATGTAATGTTGTTGCCAAAAAATAATTTAGCGTTTGTTGCGAATGTTTCTGTGTAATCGGAAACATAAAAATGCTTAATGCTATCTCCATTCATATTCAATAAATTATTTTTTTCTAGTTTGGTTTTTACGGCTTGGGCAACAATGTCGGAAGAATCAATAATATCTAAAGGAGTTTTATAATGTGCGAAAATCCTTTCTTTAATGATTGGATAATGCGTGCATGCTAATACTAGGGCATCAATTTGCTGAAGGTTTGGATCAGACAAATAAACGTTGAGTAATGTATCAATTACATGATGATTACCAAATTCTTCAATCGCTGATGCAAGCAAGTTAGTTGCGTAAGAAGATAAAGCGATATCGAGATTTAATTCATCAACTTTCTTTTTGTAAATATTCGAATTGACTGTTTGCCGTGTGCCAATTAATCCAACGCGTTTTTTTGCATAATTTTCTTTGAGCAAGCGAATGACGGGCGCAATAACATCCATCACAATGGCTTTGCTGCCTATATATTCTTTGACAAGGTCATATGCCGCTGCTGATGCAGTATTGCATGCGATTAAAATCAATTTGCATTCTTGTTGCAATAACATATGCGCAATTTTAACAGCGTAAGCTTGGATGGCAGCGGCAGATTTATCGCCGTAAGGCATGTGAGCGGTGTCACCAAAATAAACGATATTTTCTCTTGGCAAATGTTTTACCAGTGCATTTGCAACGGTTAAACCACCAATTCCGCTATCAAAAATACCAATAGGCTGATTTGCTAAGTGATTTGGCTTCATAATTTGTCGTAAATTTTATAGTGAAAAAACTAAGTCGAATCATAGCATATTATCTATCACTATCTATATTGACTCAGCATTTTGTTAGCAAAATTCAATCATAATGTATTATTTTTGCTCTTACATTGTCGCAACCAAGTGGTAACGCGTGCGTAATTCTCTGTATAATGAAAAAGTCGTTCGAATTATTTAATGGATAAATAAAAGGAGTTTGAGCAATGAAGAAATTAGCAGGAATTATCTTAGCTGTTATGATGGTGAGTGTTGTTCTTACTGGTTGTTATACTAAATCATGCGAACAACCACAACCCATGATGTATAAAGGTCAAGGCTAGACCCATCTAAAAGGGCAGCATTAATCAAATGCTGCCCTTTTTCTATAAAATCTCTTCCAAACCATAAATCAACTTATCCAAGCGCATCACTTTTTCGCAGGCAAAACAAACACCAGGCATGAACGATATTCTATCTATACTATCGTGACGCAAGGTCAAGGTTTCGCCTGGATTACCAAAGATAACTTGCTGATGAGCAAGAAAGCCCGGTAAACGCACAGCATGTATAGATATATTTTTATAATTGGCACCTCTTGCGCCAACAATAGTTTCGTGAGAAGTGTGCGCGTTAGCGTTAATGTTGTTGTTGCCTTCATTTAGCATTTCAGCAGTTCGTATCGATGTGCCAGATGGGCTGTCTGCTTTGTTTTCATGATGCATCTCGATAATTTCAACGTTTGGTATATATTTCGCGATCTCTTTTGCATATTTCATCAAAAGCACCGCGCCTAGAGAAAAATTAGGAGCAATGATTCCACCTAAATTTGTTTTTGCAGCTTGAGCTTGTAATTTTTTTATTTGGTCTAGTTGCAAGCCAGAGGTCCCAATAACAGGATGTGCGCCTGCTTCAATAATAGTGGCCGTATTTTCGAATGCTGAATCTGGATGAGTGAAGTCAACGACAACTTGTGCGCCGCTATCACGAATCGCTTTTTTTAAATCGTATTCACGACCAGTTTGTCCTACTAAGCGTAAATTTTCTTGTTGTTCAATTGCTTTAACAGTGATTTGACCCATGCGTCCAAATGCGCCATTAACTAATACATTGATAGCCATAATTGTTCCTTTTGATTGCCAGCTTTCATTAGCGTCAAAATAGTATACAGCTACATCTCCCCCCACCCTAGCCCTCCCTCGCAGGAGGAGGTAAGAGCGCACGGAACAATTACGCAATTCGCCAAAATGGAATTGCATCATTAGAAAATTGATTAATTGGGTGTTGATACAAGGCACTTAGATTTTTGGCGGTTAAAATTTTCGCACATGTTCCTTGCATATAATTTCCATCGCCAAATAACAGCAAGATGTGAGTACAAAATTGCTGAGCCAAGTTCATGTCGTGTAAGGACATTAGCACAATTTTGTTTTCATTCACGGCTAAATGATGAAAATGGTTCAACACATTTGCTTGATGACAAATGTCTAAATGATTTGCTGGCTCATCAAGTAAATAAATTTCAGTTGTTTGTGCAAGCAATGATGCAATAGCCAATCTGCGTTTTTCGCCACCGGATAGTCTTGTTACCAAGCGATGCTTATAATTTAGTAATTCTAATTTGTTTAATGCGTCGGTAACGATTTCTTTATCATGATCATTTTCTTGTTTGAATAAGTTAAGGTGGGGATAGCGCGCTGCTAAACAAAACTCCCACACTGTTTGTGGAAAGGCGAAATGTATTTCTTGAAATAAAATAGCTAATTGCTGCGAAATTTTTTTTGCTGATAAATGTCGAATATTTTTTGTTGCTAAAAAAATTTCTCCGCTAGTTGGTTTATGTAATCCAGCTAGCGTATGTAGTAGTGTGGTTTTTCCGCTGCCATTTGGGCCTAGTAGTCCCCATATTTGATTTTCATGTAGTTCCAAATTGAGATCATGGCAAATTGATTTATTTGCGATAGTAATATTGAGATTATGAATGCTTAGTTTCATGCTGTAGTAACCAAATAAAAATAGGTACGCCAATAAACGCTAACAACATGCCGACAGGCAATTGTTGCGGCGCTAATATTGAGCGCGCAAAAGTATCTGCGAGGGTTAGTAATGTGCCGCCTAATAACATGCTAATTGGCAGCATAATTCTGTGATCAAATCCTATGAGCAGTCGAGTCAAATGCGGAATGATGAGGCCAATGAAGCCTATACAACCAGCGAGTGTCACAGCGGTAGCAGCAAAGAGTGAGCTTAATAAATATAAAATGATGCGATATTTATCGCTGGCAAGTCCTAAGGCGCGCGCAGGCGCTTCGCCACGTGCAAGTAAGTTAAGTCCAGGCGCAAGTAAATAACAAATAAGCATTCCTATTATCAATACGACTAATCCATACCACGGAACATGTGAGCCATTTAAATCTCCGGCTAACCAAAAGAGCATGCTATGCAAATTAGTAGCAGGACTTAAAAGTAATAAGAAGCTGTTGCATGCTAATAATCCACAAGCAATGGCGACGCCAGATAAGAGAAGTGAATGAGAATGCCACCTATGTTTGCGTGCCAATAATAAAATGAGAGCTATAGTTAAAAGGCTGCCTGCCCATGCGCCGCCTAGCAATGCAAGGTCGCTTGCACCTAGCAGCATCAGCAACAATGTAAAGAAAGCGGCGCCACTTGAGACGCCCAATACATAAGGATCAGCTAGTGGATTTTGTAATAATACTTGCATTAAAGAGCCTGCTAAGGCCAGTAAGCCTCCACTAACAAATGCAGTCAGCATACGAGGTAGGCGTAGTTTGAAAATGATCATATTTATTTGAGTGTTATCACTAAACAGAAGTTGATAGAGTGAAACAGAAGTACTACCTTTAGATAGAGAAAAGAGTGCGCTGAAAATAGCAAAAATGCATACGATAAAAATTAAGTGGGACCGGGACAACATATCTTTGAATCCGTTTGCTCGATGGATGATATTTTGAAACAATGCGATAAACTCGTGCCGCAAATTATAGGTGATAATGCGTGATTGATAAAGCAGGCTACAGATACGGAGTGGGCATTATTTTGGTGAATGATAACCGACAGGTTTTCATTGCTAAACGTATTGGTATGGCGGCTTGGCAATTTCCGCAAGGCGGTATGCAGGAAAATGAAACGCCTGAACAAACCATGTATAGAGAATTAAAAGAAGAAGTTGGTTTGAATCCTGACGATGTGCAAATACTTGCTTCGACAAAACGTTGGTTACGATATCGCTTGCCTAGTCGATTGGTTCGCCATTATGCGAAACCATTATGTATAGGTCAAAAGCAAAAATGGTTTTTATTACGTCTTGCAAATCAGGAAGCAACCGTGGATTTGCAAGCAAACAATGATCCCGAATTCGATTCTTGGGCATGGGTGTCTTATTGGTATCCTCTGCGTCAAGTAGTGACCTTCAAGCGACGTGTGTATGTCATGGCATTAAAAGAATTTGCCAAGATAGTTTTATCCAAGCGCTTTTGGGAATTAGAAGCACCAAATAATAGTAGTCATACAAACTAAGCAGAAAATTATAATGCTGACTATTTTGCGACATATCATCCAAGAAGTTGCAAGCGCTGAAGATTTCAGCGAGGCACTTGATATTATGGTAAAGCGCATTGCCAATGCATTAGCAACACAAGCCTGCTCGGTTTTTTTAGTCGATAGACATCATGGTGAATATGTTTTAGTTGCCACTCAAGGTTTAAATTCAAAAGCAGTCGGCAAGCTTCGTGTACCACTTAACCAAGGATTGATAGGGTTAGTGGGTGAACGTGAAGAACCCATCAATATTGATGATGCAACCAAGCATCCGCGATTTTTACATGTCGCGGAAGCAAAAGAAGAAGCCTACCGTGCTTTTCTGGGTACACCGGTTATTTATCACCGCCAAGTGCTAGGCGTGTTAATTGTGCAGCAGCAAGAACCTAGACGATATGATGAGGCGGAAGAAGCATTTTTGGTGACACTAGCAACACAGCTTGCAGCAATTATTGCTCATGCTGAAGCGACGGGTTCGTTGTCTTCATTGCTTGAAACATCAAAAGGAAAGCGCCATGAATTAGTTTATGCGGGTGTGCCTGGCGCGCAAGGAATTGGTATTGGTAAAGGATGTGTGATTTATGCGCCTTTTGATTTGGATACCATACCGGACCGTGTACCTGATGATATCGAAATTGAAATTACATTACTAAATAATGCATTCCAATCTGCACGAGAAGAATTGCGTCTTTTAAGTGAACGGTTATATCCAAGTTTGCCACCGGAAGAGCGTGAATTGTTTGATGTGTATCAACGCATTTTGGATAGTTCAGGGCTTGGTAATGAAGTAGCAAATAAAATTCGTGAAGGAAATTGGGCGCAAGGTGCATTAAGAGAAACTATTTTGCATCATACTCGGCATTTGGAGAGTTTAGATAACGAATACATGCGTGAGCGTGTCGATGATATTAAAGATTTGGGATTGCGTGTGCTTGCTTATCTGCAACAACATGATCGCGCAAAGCCACAATATTCAGAACGTACGATTTTGATAGGCGAAATCATCACACCGAATGATTTAGCAGAAGTACCAGAAGGTTGTCTTGCTGGTGTAATTTCTGCTCGCGGCTCGAGTAATTCGCATGTCGCTATTCTTGCACGAGCTATGCGGGTGCCTACCGTGATGGGAGTCGGTGAAACACCCATTCATGAATTGCAGGATAAAGAAATTATTGTTGATGGTTATTACGGTCAAATTTATGTATCGCCAACGCCATCATTGCGCGTGGAATTTGAGCGTCTCATTCAGGAAGAATTGAAAGTTGATGTTGCATTAGAAGAGATACGTGATTTACCAGCAACAACTAAAGATGATCATCGTATCTTGCTGCTGGTAAATGCGGGTTTAGGTGCAGATATTAGTGTTTCGCTTGCATCAGGTGCTGAAGGTGTGGGTTTATATCGCACTGAAATTCCATTTATGATGCGGGACCGTTTTCCATCAACGGAAGAGCAACGCATTATTTATCGTCAATTACTCGCTTCTTTTGCGCCACGTCCAGTGATTTTGCGCACGCTTGATGTGGGGGGTGATAAACCACTGCCTTATTTTCCAATTAAGGAAGATAATCCCTTCCTCGGTTGGCGCGGGATACGGATTACCTTAGATCATCCAGAAATTTTTCTATCACAAATTCGAGCGATGATGCGCGCGAGTGAAGGCTTTAATAACATGCAAGTCATGCTGCCTATGATTACAGATGTGACAGAAGTGGATGAGGCCTTGCGTCTGATTCGCAAGGGATATGCTGAAGTGCGAGATGAAGGTTATGATATCGAGCTCCCGCCAATTGGTGTGATGATAGAGGTTCCCTCTGCGGTGTATCAAGCCCGTGCACTCGCAAAACGCGTTGATTTCTTGTCAGTCGGCAGCAATGATTTGACCCAGTATATTTTGGCTGTTGATAGAAATAATCCTAGAGTTGCCAATCTTTATGATTCGCTGCATCCAGCTGTGCTGCGTTCATTGATTCAAGTTGTTGAAAATGGACACCAAGAAGGCAAGCACGTCAGTATCTGTGGCGAAATGGCTGGTGATCCAGCTGCTGCATTATTATTATTGGCGATGGGATTTGACTCGCTTAGTATGAATGCTTGTTCTGTTGGTCGAGTTAAATGGGTCATTCGAAATTTTACGCGTAAAAAAGCCGCTAAATTGCTGCATGAAGTGTTGAGTATGGAGAGTTCCGTTATGATACGTTGTCATATGGAATTAGCGTTAGAGCGTGCTGGTTTAGGTCATTTAATAAGGGTAGGAAGATAATGTTAAGTTATCCATCAATTAATCCCATCGCATTCCACATTGGGTCTTGGCCAGTTTATTGGTACGGATTAATGTATTTGGTTGGTTTTCTTGGCGGTTGGGGGTTGCTCTCACTGCGTTTGCGTTTTTCTCCGCGCGGTTTTATCCAAGATGAATTATCAGATATTGTTTTTTATGCGGCCTTGGGCGCAATTATTGGCGGGCGCATAGGTTATATGTTGTTTTATGATTGGCCGGTGCTGTTCAGTAACCCACTGCAAATTTTTGCAACGTGGAAAGGTGGTATGTCGTTTCACGGCGGATTGTTAGGTGTATTAGTTGCATTAATTTTATGTGCGAAGAAAACAAAAAAACCATTTTTAGCTTTAACTGATTTGATTGCACCTGCTGTACCCATTGGATTAGGCGCTGGGCGTATTGGTAATTTTATTAATGGCGAATTGTGGGGGAGAGTCACAACAATGCCATGGGGCATCGTTTTTCCGAATGCAGGTAATGCACCTAGACACCCATCACAGTTATATGAATTTTTATTAGAAGGTGTTTTGCTTTTCACTATTTTGTGGATTTATTCGCGTAAGCCAAAACCATTAGGCGCTGTGTCCGGTTTATTTGCTATTTGTTATGGCGTTTTCCGTTTCACGGCAGAATGTTTCCGCGAACCCGATGCGCAGATTGGTTATCTCGCATTTGGCTGGTTAACAGAAGGCCAGTTGTTATCATTACCTTTAATTTTAGTCGGCGTTGTTTTAATGGCGTGGGCATACAATCACAAAGCTAAAGCGAGCACCTCACATGAAGCAATATCTTGATTACTTGCAGCATATTTTAACACATGGCGTTAAAAAAATTGATCGCACAGGTGTTGGCACGTTAAGTGTTTTTGGTTATCAAATGCGTTTCAATTTAAATGAAGGCTTTCCATTGCTGACAACAAAGAAACTGCATACCAAAAGTATTTTTCATGAATTGTTATGGTTTTTACGTGGTGATACCAATATTCGTTATCTCAATGAAAATGGCGTCACCATTTGGGATGAATGGGCAGATGCAGATGGTAATTTAGGCTCAGTATATGGCAAGCAATGGCGCGCATGGGAAACCAAAGATGGACGTGTGATTGATCAAATGAGTGAATTGGTCAAACAAATCAAAACCAATCCTGATTCGCGTAGATTAATTTTGAATGCTTGGAATGTGGGTGAGTTAGATAAAATGGCATTGCCCCCTTGTCACTTGCTGTTTCAGTTTTATGTTGCTGATAAGAAATTATCGTGTCAGCTTTATCAGCGTTCAGCCGATTCCTTTTTAGGCGTGCCATTTAATATTGCTTCTTATTCATTGTTAACGCATATGGTAGCGCAGCAATGTGATCTCGGTGTGGGTGATTTTGTTTGGACGGGGGGTGATTGTCATATTTATCTCAATCATCTTGAGCAAGTGCAAACGCAGTTACAGCGTGTTCCTTATCCATCACCAACATTGCATTTCAAGCGTAAACCAACCTCACTGTTTGAATATGAGTATGATGATATCGAAATTATCGATTATCAGGCGCATCCGCATATCAAAGGTAAAGTGGCAGTTTGAGATTAACAACCGTCATCGCTGTATAGTCAACAAGGAGGTCAGATGAGTTCGATGCGCATGCAGCAATATATCGATACATATCGTAATGATCTTGAAGATGAGAAAGTAAGTGAAGAAATAAAAGAATTTTTAAATAGATCAGAAGAATTAATTTCGATAGCGGATAAAAACGCGGTCCAATTTTTTAATTCTTTCTATGCATTAAAAAAAGAAGTTAACCATCTACAAAAAAATTGTGAAGACATGCTGAACGAAAATAAACAGCTTGGTTGGACATTTTCTAGTACGCGTTCAAATATTGAATACGACCGCAAGATCCAGCAGCTGATTAAATTAAATGATGTGTTTGAGCAAGTGCTTACGATTAATGAGCAAGCGTTAAAGACATCCAATGCATCCGATATCATTCATGAAAATGTAGATTCAGAATTTACTTATGGGAAGAGATGAAATCTATATCTTTGTTATCTCTGTATAGGTCAAGTAATTCGTCAACTAAATAAAAACATATAAAGCCGTTCGCTTTGATAAAGCTGTGTTTGCCTT
>DAIEGU010000158.1 GCA_027356065.1 Gammaproteobacteria bacterium | reverse complement strand
GACGTACTAACTCGCAAAGATATTTATTCAACAATGCCCCCTTCCTTGCGGGGGAGGGCTAGGGTGGGGGATAGTTATCTACCCTGAAATTCCTTAATAAACTCTTCAAGCAACGCGGTTTCCTCGGTATTTAAGCCTTTTTTGGCTATTAAATCAGGTCTTCTTAACCACGTTTTACCCAAAGATTGTTTTAATCGCCACGTGGCTATTTGCTTGTGGTTGCCACTTAATAAGACTTCCGGCACGGCTTGGCCAGCAAAATGTTCAGGTCGAGTATATTGCGGATATTTTAATAAGCCCGTGGTCAATGAATCTTGAATAACAGAGTTAGCATCGCCCACAATACCTGGAACCAGTCTGGCAGTCGCATCAATCATTGTCATGGCAGCGAGCTCACCACCGGTTAAAATATAGTCGCCTATAGACCATTCTTCATCTATTTCTTGTTCAATAATTCGTTCATCAATGCCTTCATAGCGGCCTGCTACCAAGATGACAGATGCTTCACTAGCCAATTCCGCCGCCGCTTCTTGGTCAAACCGGCGCCCTTGAGGCGAAAGATAAACTACTTTGGTATTGGTTTTTTTTGCTGCTGATTTTGCGGCATCAATACTGGCTTTTAAAGGTTCAGCCATCATGACCATGCCGGGGCCGCCGCCATACGCTTTCTCATCGACTGATTTGTGTTTGTCCGTTGCGAAATCTCGCGGGTTCCAAATTTCAATTTGCAGTAAACGGTCTTTGAGCGCTCTGCCAGTAATGCCGACATTTAGCGCATTAAACATTTCAGGAAAAAGGCTGATAATGCCAAACCACACTATAATAACCAACAATGATAAGAAGGTTGTTTATACATAATTAGATTAATTCCCAGTCAACTGTAATTTGCTGCTTCTCAAGGTCCACATTTACTACTACTTTGCCTGGTAAATAAGGAATCGCATGTTCCTTGTCGCCATTTTTTATGATGAGTACGTCATTTGCACCGGTTTCTATTAAATAGCTAACCGTGCCTAAGGTTTGTCCTTCTTTATTAACGACGGTCAATCCTTCAAGGTCAGACCAATAAAATTCATCTTTTTTGAGAACAGGTAATTGAGAACGAGCAATGGCAATAGTTTTACCGGTTAGTAAACGAGCTTCTTCTGGCGAATTTATGCCAACCAGTTTTGCAATAATACCGTTGCCATGGATTTTGCCATTTTCAATTTGGGCAGAAGACCATTGATCATTTGCTTGAGATAAGTACCAAGGTCGGTACTCAAGAATGCTGGCGCCGAATTCTGTATAACTATGAACTTTGAACCAACCGCGAACGCCATAAGGAGCGCCGATTTTACCGACTATAATATATGGCGTATTCGCATTTTTCATAGATAAGAGCTCAGACGAAGATTTATGCCTTGTCAGTAGCTTCTTTAGCTGTTTCGCTATGCATCTTGATTAAATGTTTAACGCGATCGGATGGCTGGGCACCATTTGCAATCCAATGTTTTGCGCGTTCGATATTGAGTTCTAAACGAACATCTTTACCTGATGCAATTGGATTGAAATAGCCGAGGCGCTCAATAAAGCGACCATCGCGTGGACGTTGTTTGTCAGCAACAACAATATGATAAAAAGGGCGTTTCTTTGCACCGCCGCGTGATAAACGAATCACAACCATGGTATTAATTTTCCTCTCATTACGTCTTATGACTAACTAACTTTAGTAAAGGTGCTGAATTATATATAGTTCAGCTGCTTGGCACAAGCAATTCACCCGCAACAAGTGCGGGCAATATATGTTTATTAAAATGGCATGCCGGGTGGCATTCCGCCGCCGCCCATTCCACCAAATGGCAATTTACCCTGTAAGCCTCGCATCATTTTCATCATGCCGCCTTTTTTGGACATTTTTTTCATCATTTTTTGCATCTGTCCAAACTGCTTTAACAATTGATTGATAGCTTGTATTGAAGTACCAGAGCCACCTGCAATACGGCGCTTTTCAGAATTCTTGATACGATCTGGAAAACGACGTTCTTTAGGTGTCATGGAATTAATAATGGCTTCGATTTCTACCAATTTTTTATCGTTAAACTGATCTTTAACATTTTGCGGTAACTGATTGATTCCAGGTAATTTACTCATGATACCCATCATGCCGCCCATGCTATGAATCTGTTTTAACTGGTCACGAAAATCTTCAAGGTCAAAGGGTTTACCTTTTTTGATTTTTTTAACCAATTTCTCTGCTTTGGCTTTATCAATATTACGTTCGGCTTCTTCAACCAACGTGAGAATGTCGCCCATATCAAGAATACGGGAAGCGATACGGTCAGGATAAAAAGGTTCCAGCGCATCAATTTTTTCGCCTACACCAATAAACTTGATGGGTTTGCCTGTGATATGACGAATGGATAACGCAGCACCACCTCGCGCATCACCATCCGCTTTAGTTAAAATGACACCCGTTAATGGCAACGCATCATTAAACGCTTTAGCTGTGTTTGCTGCATCTTGACCTGTCATACTATCGACCACAAACAAAGTTTCGACTGGGTTAATCGCAGCATGTAATTGTTTAATTTCGTCCATCATTTCGTTATCGATGTGCAGGCGCCCTGCGGTATCGATAATGACAACATCAATAACTTTATTTTTAGCTGCTTGAATAGCGGCTTCTGCAATAGCAATAGGTGATTGGTTAGGGTTGCTTGGGAAGAACTCGACTTCAATGCCTTTGGCTAATGTTTCTAACTGATCAATAGCAGCAGGGCGATAAATATCGGCACTCGCGACTAGGACAGATTTTTTCTGGTTTTGTTTCAACCAACGAGCGAGTTTTGCAACGGTCGTTGTTTTACCTGAACCTTGTAAACCAGCCACTAATATAATGGCAGGAGGTTGTGCTTTTAATTCCAATTCAGTGTTTACATCACCCATCAGTATGACTAACTCATCGTGAACAAGCTTAATCAATACTTGTCCCGGCGTCAGGCTTTCCATGACTTCTTTGCCCAGTGCTTTACTTTGAATATGGTTAATAAAGTCGACTGCGACAGGTAATGCAACGTCTGCTTCTAGCAAGGCAATGCGTATATCACGCAAAGTGTCTTTGATATTTTCTTCCGTAAGACGGCCTTGGCCGCTTAGTTTTTTGATAACTTTATTTAGGCGTTCAGATAAATGATTAAACATGAGCTTTCAACCTATATGTATCAGTGAGTGAAACAACGGCTCAGAGTATACATAAAAACTTAGTTAGGCGGAAAGCTGAACACGTTAATTTTCAATAAAAGCTCCCTTTAAACCGAAGCGCTTTGCATATGTGTTATCTTCCATTAATTGCTTCGGAGTTTGTGTATGTTCCGCATCGTCGTCTGGATTATAAGGTGGAACAGCAAAAAGAATGTGATTGCATTGTGTAAGCTCTCGATTCAATGGATTAATAACTCCTTCGCTTACGGAATTTTCAGGGGCAGGGGCGTTAACAGGTTGAGGTAGCACTTCTTCAATAATTTCTTCCTCTGATCCGCTGTTCTCTGCTGCTTTTACTTGCTCTTCAATCAGGGTTTCTATGCATTCGGTGCTCTGTAAATTTACGTCATCAAGCGCTTTTCTAAGTCCCTCAGCCAATATTGCAATGGTAGTGTCCTGTTCTTCTTTTTCTTCCTCTTCCTCTATAATTTCATCAGATAAAAATGATTGTTGCTCAATATCGTCATCTGCTTCCATGATGTTGTTCATGTTTTCACTACTAAGACCTAAGCGTCTCATTAAATAAGGAATAAAAGTATGCAAAGGATTGAATTGATATAAGCACATTGTTCCTAATAGTGCTTCTTGTATGCTGCTTAATATACTTAGTACGAAAAATAACGGATCGGTTATTTCACGATTATCAACTTTAAAATCCGCTGCATCTTCGTGATAAGAAGAATTAGTTAACGGTTGCATACATGCAGCCATATAAATAGCGAACCCTAATGAAATTGCAAAGGTAACGATTTTTGTAACTAGCACATCGTTTTTTTCCTGAGGTATGGTTGGAAGGTAACGAAGTAACTCAGCGGTACCTTCTATCAGCAATAAACCGGAAAAACACATTTCTACGGGTGCTATCAATGAATTTAACGCCAGTAATCCAAGCGAATGATCTAAATTAAATTCATGTTTAACTTCCATATAACTCATGGCTACTTCTTCAAGCGCAGAAAATACACTGAAAGGAACAACTACGAAGCTTATGTAGGTATAGCTATCCCATGTGGCTTGATAGTCTTTAATATGAGTGGCTTGACGCGCAATTTTTAAAGTTTCTGTTCCTGCAGTGAGCAGAAAGGTAAATACGGTACCTGTTGTTCCAATGGCAATGAATGTGTATGAAATAGGTTTGGGGATTGCATTTAGAGATGGATATTCATCAAGTAAAGAGGTGAGAAAGAAAACAGCGCCAACTCCCTTAATTACGGTATTGTAACCAATGGGAAGAACAGAAACTGCACGTGCTATCTTTTCTTCTTTAGGTGATAAAGCTGGCCATTCATCTAACATTTCTTGTTTTTGTGAGCTTTCTTCTAACCAATTTTGTGGCAAGCCTTTTGTCTTTAAATGGAACACTTCTTCTATTGATGCTTCAGCTGCTTTACCATTTAATCCCATAGCATATGAGAATTTTCCAATTGCAGTAAATCCTAATACGAGAGGGTTGGTAAATCCTCCTTTATCCAAACTCATGAGGGTGTCAGCTATTTCTACAAAGGAATCAACTATGGTGGCGGTATAGCCGATTCCTTTCAATTTAGCTAATCTTGTATCAGGTTTAATAGGCGACTGTTGTATTTTA
>DAIEGU010000150.1 GCA_027356065.1 Gammaproteobacteria bacterium | reverse complement strand
GCCTGTGAAGGATCTAATATTAATGAAAAAGATCCTTCACAGGCAAAAAACGCCTGTTCAGGATGACACATATTCAGCAGTAACATCACGTAACAAAGACTTTCCAGATGAGAAAGATAGCTGCGGACAAAAAAATCCCTGATTATGAAACATAACCAGGGATTACAAATTGTTTAACAAATGCTTTTATTACGCTCCGTCTATTTTAAATTACTGGTTTAAATCCTTGTTTGCTTTCAGCAACTAAATTCTCATAAACTCCAGGTTTTAAAACTTTTTTAAGCGCTTCTATTATAGGTTGTTTGTCACTAGCAGATATTTTTGGATCATTCAATTCTTTTAATGCTTCGCTCAATTTAATTAAGTAGTCTTGACGTTTTGTTTGTGAAAATTTGCTCTTCAAAGTCAAAATCTCTTCTTCTTTCTCAAGCGCGACATAATTCTTAACAAGTCCCATCACTGGAATAACCTCATCCACTTTTTCTTGATCTGTCATACCACCGGTAACAACGCTAGTAAACCGAGAAGACCAAGCCCACAAAGATGATTGTGGTTTTTTCTCATCTACTTTAGAAGCTTGAATTTCTTGAGGTTGTTTCTCTTCTTCCTTATTATTGCCATTGCTTGTTACTTCGGGACTAACTTGATCCATTGATGATCGAGGACTGTCTTTCTCTTCTACAGGTGGAATGTTAGTTGTCGCTTTTTTCTCTCCACCGAGAAAGCCGAACCCGAACATGGACAAATAACTTTGTTTTTTTGGAAAGGTCGCTTCCACAACTTCACTAAATGTTTTGTCGGTTTGTTTAGCGATATAACTTTCTAATGCAGGGATTGGAAAAATAACTGCAACCATGGTCAAGAATTTTAATCCAACACTTTGATTAAATTCTTTAGTCATAATCAGTGGATAAGCTCCTTCTACTTCCATCGATGCTTTGAACGCCATTAAACGACCTGATGCTTGATCTTTTTTAGATGATGCATTTTCATCAAATTTTTTCTGCAACGCTTCTTTTCTAAGCCTTCCAACAAGCATACGAGCTTTTGCTGAATCAGGATCTTCACCTTGCATTGCATCTACAAACTTCACACATTGATAGTCTAAGTAAGCAACTTGTTCTTCTTCTGATCGCGTTTTAATTTCTTCAGGTGATAAAGATTTGACTTGTTCTTTTAATTTTTTTGTTTCATTTGTATCACCGAATTCAGCTCTATTTGCCAACTGAGGCACCATCGTTAAACAAAATTGATTCGCAATAGTTGTTTTTTCTACCAACCCATTTGGACTCAACATATTTGCTTTTTCTGCTATCAAACTTTTAAACAACGCTTCCAATTCATTTAAACTTTTTGCTTTAAGTTCATTATCAGATAAGCTGTCAGCGTAAACTGTAAGAGCATCAATATGCTGTCTAGCTAATTTAATTTCATCATCAGATACAAAAGAATTTTTAGTAATTGCCTCAAGCTCAGAAATTGTTTTGTTAACTCCCTCACGAATCTTTTCGATTTTTCCCTTTTCTTTTTCAGCGGCAGTAAGTGCTTCTTGTATTTGAGTATCATAAGGTAATAAAAAGGCATCTAAAGAAGCAAATTGAATAGACTTTTCATCTACCTTACCTCTTAACTGTTCAACCTTTTTGTTAAGAACGTTAAGTTGGTTGATTCCATCTTCAATTGGGAACCGGGTAAATTGTGTCATGGGAATATTATTAATACGCTCAATAACAAAATCCTTACTTCTTGTTATTACCTTATCGGATGCTTTTTTAATCGTTTCTTCTAATCGTGTTTCTGTATCGATAATAGATTGTTCACAAGCTTTTGCGCTATCAACTATTTCTTTATTCCAATCCTTTGGCGTCTGTTGCAAATCTTCTATAGCAGAAAAAATTAAAGTTGCTGATGAAGTCCCATAAAATTTCCGCAAGCGCTCATCTGTAACAAAATTCTCTATTTTCTCACGAAAAAATTCCGTGGCATATTCTGTTAAACAATCTGAAAACTCTTCTAATTTCGGAATATATAGTGGAATATGTTTTTTATATTCTTCGACTGCTTCAAATACCATCTTTTGTGTTGAAATCGATCGTCGTTTAATTTTCTCGCTGGACTCTTTGAAAAAATCTTTAGATCGTAATCTATTTACTTCTTGTTCAAGCACACTTGCAATTTCTGCTTTTTCAGAATAACTAGCTTTTTCTTGCAACATCAACTCCATTTCACCTACCAATCTACTTATTAATTCCATTTCATCCATCAATGGTCTAAGAGCTAAATCTTTCTTGTATGAGCCAATACCCGCGTTTAATTGTTCAACATTCAATTTTAAATTTTTGAGAACATTTAAGGGTATTGCATTAAAATCTTTTCCATAAGTGTCGAGTGTTTTTAATACTTCTCTGCTGGATGGCTGAAAATTGTTTCGGATTATTTCAGCAACTTCATTATTAATTTTTGATTTTTGATTTAGCGATTCCACACTTGTTGAAGAAAAATCACTATCTTTTGCGTTGCCATCCATAATAGCTAGTTTTTTCTTCCCTGATGCATAACCTGTAATGTTACGTTCTAAACTTTCTAAATTTTGCTTAATTAATTTCGATTTCGTGTCCCATAAAGATTTTCTTTTCTGGGTAATAGAATTAATTAATTCCTGAATAACTCCACTTAATAAAGCTTTAAACTCTTTTGATTGTATTTCCTCAAGAGAACTTTGAATATTCTTAAATTCGTCAAATTGTTTAGTAACACCAGCTTCAGACAATGAAATCAGCTGTTTTTTTTCTTGTAGAGCAGACATCTCTTTAAATGCATTAGTCAATAGATCTGATTGTTCAGCAATTTTTTCAAAAAAAACTAACATGTCAGAAATTGCCACCTGCAAATCTTTTTCTAACCCTTTGGCCGGATGTTTAGACCAGTTTTTGGAAACTCCTTCGTTAGCAAACTGTATTATTTCGAGTGAATAATTTTCTTTGCGAATGGGTGCCATCACTTTTCCAATGTACACTTTCATCCCGCCAAGCATTTTTAATTTTTTCTTAATTTCTTCTTTTTTCTCATCAGTAATATTTACTTGTTCGAGGTTATTAATTTCTTCAACTTCATAATCAGTAATAAATTGAAGCAATTCAGCAGAATAAGTTTTATAAAACAAATTTATATTTGTTTTCATGGTTTCTTGACGATTGGCTGACATATATAAAGCCTCTTCTCGTTTATAATTAAATTGGATCTATTTTATAGATTAATTATTACCAGAATCTTAGGGTAAAATCATAATCATATTGATTAAACGAGTAATGAAAGCTTAAATCGTACGTAACTATAAAATAGATACCATTTTCAAAATAGATACCATTTTCTTAAACGGGAAGAGTTGGTTCGAAGTACTCAATGATTAATTGTACAGAACGATTACCTTTATATTCATTAATATCGAGTTTATACGCAGCGCGTATGTGCGAACATCGATGATTAGGCCAATCGCTGGTATTAACAAAAAATGATACGGCATCAATGACTTTATTATCTTTAGCTAACTTTAATTTTAAATGTTTATCTCCGACCAACCGCTGCTCTAATATACGAAACGTATCATCAAATAAAGGTTCTGGAAAACCTTGTCCCCAAGGACCTGCTTCACGCAGCATGAGTGCAGATTCTAAATTAAAATCAACAGAAGATAATTCGCCATCAGTTAGTAATGAATGCTCAAGTTGTGCATCGGTCAATTGCCTAGAAACAACATCATTAAACGCTTTTGCAAATGCATCTAATTGTGCATGCTGAATGGTAAGACCTGCAGCCATCGCATGGCCGCCAAATTTCATAATCAATTGCGGGAATTGTGCATCAAGCATTGCTAGCGCATCGCGTATATGCAATCCGCTAATAGATCGCGCTGATCCTTTTAATTCACCTTCTTGTCCTGGCGCAAACACAATAACCGGTCGATAAAACTTATCTTTAATTCGTGATGCAAGTATACCAATCACACCTTGATGCCATGCTTCATCAAATAAACATAAACCGCGCGGCAATTCACCTTTCAATTGATTGGTTAACGTATTCAACGCATCTAATGCTTGCACTTGCATATCTTTTTCAATGCTTCGACGCTCATTATTTAATTTATCTAATGTTCGCGCTATTTCACGCGCGCCTGCTGCATCGTCACATAACAAACATTCAATGCCTAATGACATATCATCTAATCGACCTGCTGCATTTAAACGCGCAGCAACAGCAAATCCCAAATCAGTGGCTGATGCACGAGTTAAATCACGATCAGCAAGTTCTAATAATGCAGGAATAGCAGGAATGCATTGACCAGCGCGTATTCGACGCAATCCTTGATGAACTAAAATGCGATTATTGCAATCCAGTTGCACTAAATCCGCGACCGTACCTAACGCTACTAAATCCAATAAACGTGACATGTTAGGTTCTGGTAAATTCTTTTTTTGAAACCATTGCAAACTAGTTAAGTGTCTACGCAACGCGAGCATCACATAAAAAATGACACCGCATCCCGCTAAATTTTTACTAGGGAAAATATCACCATGCTGGTTCGGATTAACAATAGCATCAGCTTCGGGCAATGTTGCAGCAGGTAAATGATGGTCCGTAATCAAAACGCGAATGCCGTTTGATTTTGCGGCAGACACACCTGCATGATTTGCGATGCCATTATCTACCGTTACAATTAAGTCGGGTGAGGATGCTAATGCAACGTTCACTAATTCAGGTGTTAAACCATAACCAAAAGCAAATCGATTTGGCACTAGATATTTCACATGTTCCGCACCAAAACTACGTAATGCGCGCATCGCAATGGCTGTACTTGTCGCACCATCTGCATCAAAGTCACCAACAATTAATATTTTTTGATTTTGCGTAATCGCTTCCGTCAGCAATTGCACTGCCTGATCAATACCAAGCAACGATTGATAAGAAATTAAACTATCAAGATCGCGATCAAGTTCTTTCGCTGATTTAATATAACGTGCAGCATAGATCCGCTGTAATAATGGGTGTAGTTCAGTAAGTGCACTTTCTTGGTTGTATTCACGGCGAATAATTTTTTTCTGCATAAGGAAATTTTCTATTATCTATATATCATTTGTATTATTTTTTGATTATATGTCTCGACCGCTTTGACGCCCCATATACAGCAAATCAACCAAACTAAGGTGATAGGAAAAAAAAATCGGCTGCTGACAACAACAATGCCGAGCAAAATCATAAACACACCGCCGCGCAATGATGAATAAAGCAATCCGACTGGCCCAAGTATTGCGCAAAATAATAGTGCAACAGCAACATTTTTAAATGGGGGCATTATTGCAGAGGGAGCTTGCGCATTCGACATCATAATCATCCTTTACGGTATCTCAATATAATCTGGTAACATAATCAGCCTGATAGTAGCTGTCAACAAAGCAATATAGACATCATGTCAGTGAAGGACATGCGTGTCATGCCAGCCTGCGCTGGCATGACACATAAGGATTTGATATTTGTCACTTTAACTAACTTACCGATATGACAATCTGTTTGTTGGAAAATCTAAAGATCTGTACTGGAGAAAATAAATGGCATCGTTGGAACTTGATGAAAATTCTGCCAGTTTTCAAATACGCGCTTTTAAACCTGGAACCATTCAAATCAACGAAACAAAATACACAGAAAGTATTATCATTTCGCCCGAACGCATCATAGAACACTGGGCACCGCAAACCATCAGTGAATTATCATCAAATTCATTTGCTGACATTACTGCAATGAAGCCCGATATCTTATTAATAGGCACAGGTGCTGTGATGGTTTTATTGCCTGTCGACTTGTACGGCGATTTAATCAATCAAGGCATAGGTGTTGAAGTCATGGATACAAGTGCTGCATGCCGCACTTATAATGCTTTGTCCGCTGAAGGTAGAAATGTTGTCGCTGCGTTGATATTGAGGTGATTTGGTTAAGTATCATTTCCGTTCGCCCTTGTATCTTAATT
>DAIEGU010000148.1 GCA_027356065.1 Gammaproteobacteria bacterium | reverse complement strand
CTCTTGCGAAGGCCGCCCTTGAATTTGACAGTATTGCTATTTTATCGCGGCCGGAGACAAGGGGATCCAATAGCGATTTATCATGAGTATTTATTCTTATAGCTCTGCTAACCAAACGCTACCTGAACCATAATAATCTTTTCTTCCTACAACACTTCTGCGCAATCAAGAAATTTTCAATCATTCTAATCCTAATCAAGGCTGTTACTGGATCCCCTTGTCTCCGGCCGCGATAAAATAGCGATACTGTCAAATTCAAGGGCGGCCTTCGCAAGAGGACGACGCGGAGTTTTTTATGAGGGCGCTCAGCCTCAGGGCGAACGGAGATCTATCAGCACGAATGAGTTTATCCGGGCAATCAGCACTAATGCTCCATCACTTCAAATTTCTTTGCAAATCCCGTCACCATACAATCCCAAGTTAAGTCTTTTATTTCCTGGCCTTGTGTACTAATAAGATCTTCTAATTCCTTTTTATTAAGCGCAATATGGCATAAAACATTTGCCAACATAAGCTGAGAAGATTTGATTAATACTAATCCTTTTTGTAATTCAGGCGATAATTTTGAAAACTCTTTCAGCAACTCATCACACAATTTTGCCGTTATCGTATTAATTGCTTCAGCAAATAATTCATTTTGATCTTTATTATCATTTTCATCTTCGATACTCATGCACCAATCCCCATGAAAAATTATTTATGTGTATTATGATTACAAGAAAAAATAGTTTTACCTGCTCGCATTGTCAACATGACTTGAAAATCTGCATTCATCACCACAAGATCAGCATCTTTCCCATAATCAATAGAACCTTTTTGATTGTCTATTTTTAATGAACGCGCTGGATTTAATGATGCCATGTATACAGCTTCTGCCAATGAACAACGGCTAAATTCTGCCATATTTTTAATAGCCATTGGCATTCGCAATACACTACCTGCAAGCGTCCCGTCAGCTAATGTCACTCGCCCGTCTTCAACATTGACCGTTTGACCCCCTAATTCATAACGACCATCACCCAAACATTTTGCTCTCATTGCATCAGTCACTAGTAATAATTTGTCTTTACCTTTAACTCTATGGGCAAGATTGATAATAGCTGGATGCAAATGTATTCCATCTACAATTAATTCTGCGATCACAGCATCTGACAACAGTAGTGCGCACGTAGCACCAGGTTCTCGTTGATGTATACCTCGCATTGCATTAAAAAGATGGGTAGCTTGCGTACAACCTGCTTTTATTGCTGCATTTGTTTCTTCATAAGTTGCATTGGTATGACCAATTGCAGCGATAATTTCCATTTGTTTTAATGATTGAATAAAAGGTATTGATCCAGGTAATTCAGGAGCAAGTGTCACAATTTTAATTTTATTGTTAGTTAATTTTTGCCAACTCTTAATTAAATTAGTATCAGGAAGTATTGTTTCATCCCCAACATGCGCGCCGATTTTTTCTTTTGCAATAAAAGGCCCTTCGAGATGAATGCCAAGAATACCCGAATCATTTGTGTCATCCATAAACGATGCAATCAATCGCAACACATCTTCAATACGCGTAATATTTGCAGTCATTGTCGTTGGCAAAAAAGAAGTAACACCTTCTTCAGCTAATGCCGAACTAATAGATTTCAATGCATGCGCATCATCATCCATTACATCTTTTCCATTTGCGCCGTGTACATGTAAATCAATAAACCCAGGAACTAGATAGGCATCTTGCGGAAATTCATAATGCTTGGCAGGCATATGATGTGAAATCATATCGGCTGGAATAATTGCTTTGATAATATTATCTTCAACCACAACAGCGCGATCTTTTACAAAGTCATGGCCGATAAGCGCTTGCATGCCAGAAAAAATGGCTCGATTGATTGTCATTAGCTGTCCTTTTTAGCAATATAACGACGCGCAAGTAAAACAGCCCCAGCATCAGGCGTTAATGCTGGTTGACGTAAACGCGAGCGTAACGATGAATTTAAATAAGGCAGAAGAGCTGCGGCAACACCACCTAGTAATGCACAAGGCAACACTTGTTCATGATTCTGTTCAGCACGAAGCGCATCACTCACTTTTTCAATTGCATAAGCAGCTTGTTTCATCATATTTAGTGCGGCTTGATCATTTCTTTTTGCATTTGCTATCACTATCGGTGCCAATTCCGCAAATGCGGTTGAATTTGCTTGGTTCGCCCAACTTACCATATGCTCTTGGTTTTCGGAAAAATGATTGAAAATTTCCTCAGCAAGCGCTGAAGATTGTTCACGGCCATCAAGATATTTGAATGTGTGACTTATTCCTTGCAGACCCAACCATGCACCACCACCTTCATCATCGTGTGGAAAACCCCAGCCGCCCACTCTTGAAATACGTTCATCTTCTAATTGAAAACCGACGACACCCGTACCTGCAATAATAATTGCTCCATTTTGGCCAGCATGCGCACCCAAGCATGCAGTATGTGAATCGGAAGAAACGACTAATGTTTTGAAATGATGTGATTGCTTAATAAAAGTATCATATGCTTCTTTAATTTCACATCCCGCAAGCCCCATGCCCGCATGAAAAACTTTATCTTTCTGTGTTAAGGATAAATTGTGTTTTTGTAAAATTTGATTTAATGCAGTAAGAATCGATTGCCATGTTTGCTGAACAGAAATACGAATGCTCGCAGGGCCGCTTAATTCTTGACCTAGCAAACGTCCTTCTTCATCTTCCACTCTCACTATGCATTTTGTTGCGCCGCCATCAACGCCTATATAAAAATGTGAGCTCAAAATTTAATACCCATCGAAAAAGAGATCCATTATACCGAGACTGCCTCGTAGCGAAAAATAAAAAATTACATAAACAAAATAATGCAATCTAATAATTTTTATGTTATGCACTTAAAGATACTCATTTTAAAAATTAAACCTATACATGATGTGTATCGTTTTTGATTTTTTCTAAAATATTTAACCGGGAGGAGAATTGTATGGCTGCTAGTGATAGAAAATTAGGTTTGGAATTAGAAGAAATTTCTCAAGAAAAGCTGACTCCACCACTAGCAGCTCGTAAATATAGACAGCCTCTTTTAAATATTGTGGCCACTATTGACGCTCAATTATATGGCACAGAGGGTACAGATCAAGGACTCTTTCATATATTTCTATCAGCACTTGGCGAAGGTTATCTTAACGCTTCAAAAATCAATCCGAAAGACGATCTGAAAAAACAAGAAGAAGCAATTATAAATCAATTAAAAGCATCCATTCCTAAAACGGAAAATCCATCTACTACACCACAAAATTTTTTTTCCCCAGGGAGTATTTCTAATTTCCTTTCAACAGAGTTTATTTCTACAACGCGCGTTTCTAATTATTTATGGCCAAAAACCGCGATACAACCACTATGCATTGCATTTATTACACTTTGGAGCCAATTACAAACTAAATTTAACGAAATTAATATTCAATATCGCGACATAAATTATTTGCAGCGTTTTTTTGATTTATTAGCAGAAGATGAACACGTTTCAACTATCATTAAGGGCGCGGAACAATCCTCAACTGCTGACATATCAGCTGAAATTAGCGACGCAAAAAAAGCATTGTTTAAATATTTAATTCAGTTTTTTAAAGAATTGGCTATTAAGCGATTTTATATAACGCAATTAATGTACCTCGACCTAAACCCATCAGAACTCGTAAAAAAAATTGAAGAAAGTAATGCCGTTACTTTGGAACCTGAAAAAAAAGCCGAAACCTATGAAGACGAACTTAGTAAGATTATTGCAAAATTTAATTTGGAAACTATAGAAAGGAAAAAAACTGTTCGAAACGTACTAGAATCGAAAACTAAGATAGAAGCTCTAATAACGCAAATTGTTAAAGAAAAAGAAAATGAAAGTGAAAAGTGGAAAGAAGAATTAAAAACGCTGGGAGTAACAAAAAGAGAATTAGATGAGCGTTATATAAAATTACAAACAGAATATAGTCAATTTCAAGCAACATTAAAAGCAGCCAATAACCACAGAAAACTTTTTCAAGCAGACGCCTTAAAACAAGATTATGAAAAACTTGATGGTGACATTGCTACATTTAAAATGGATCATGAGCGATTTATATTATCCACAAAACTCTTTAACGAGAAAATTGATATTTATACTCGTAAGTCACTACAGACAATTGATAATTTAAGCACTCAGATAACAGAATTCAAAACAATTAGTCAACATGTTCGCAATGAAAATATTACTTACTATCAAGAAAAAACCAAGTTGCTTAGCAGTAGCATTGATAGCATTTTAATCGCTTTGCAAAAACTCGAGCAATGGGTAACAGAAAAATTAAGTGAACTTGATCACATATTAAAGAACACTCCAACAAAAGAAAATATTACTGCATGCTTCAACATTATTAATAAATTTATTAAAGCTAATTTTCCTCAGCTTGGCGAAAAAACTGATGCCGTATATAAATTGCAATATAATAGCGCTACAGCTGTACTAAGTCTTTTTACACACAATGGCGCACAACGTTGGATAAATTTTGCTGATGACATCAAAAAAATATTAATAAATCTTGAAAATGCCATTAATGTCTATACTTCTCAAGGCACCATTCCAAGCAATCTCCCGACCGTTAATTGGGAAATATTAAAAAACCAAATAGATAAAAATGATTTTGATATAGGTACCCAATTATCTGTATACATACATTTAGAAACCGAAAAAACAAAATTAGAAAAAATTAAATTAGCAGCTGAGACGCTTCATCAATCTATTACTTCGCAACGACCATCTATCGACATCGAATTAAAATCATTGTTTCTACCAAAAAATGTAGAAAAAGAATTAGATGGACACATAGCTAAAGCTAAAGAAGAAATTAGCAATGTAACAACATATTTCGCCCCAAAAAAATTAGACTTATCAAAAATTGATGTAACAAAGTTTAAATCTGAATATAGAAAAGCGTATCAAAATTCAGAACAAAATACTCAAAGAAATAGCGTACAGTTAGGCTCACTTCGAAGAAATAGAAGGCCTGCAAATTCAAGCGGGCCAATTATTATTGAATCAACTGATGCTGGCGGTATTAAAGGATTTTTTAAACGTCATTGGAAAAAAATGCTATTCACTGGTGTATTTATTTCTCTTCTTGCTGTCGGTATTGTAACTGGATTAGGCTGGATTCCAGTCATAGCAGGCGGGATATCAACTTTAGTCGTTGGTGCAAGCGCAACATCAGGAACCATTGCAGCATTTGGCGTTGTTGCTGCAGGTGGTTTTGTAGCCGGCACAATAGGTGGCACACTGGGAGGTGTTGATGAAGATTTGAAGCGTGGTGTGCAATATTTTCCAAATGCCTCCTCTTCAAAAGAAAATTCTTCGAAAAATAATTCATCGGATAGTTTAAGCACTACAAAGTTAAATCGATCCATGAAGAAACTAAACTTACCAACAGCCATTAAAATTGTTGAAGTTCAAGAATTTGCATCTGGCATAGATGGGAGTAAGGATAATTATCATGAAAAGGGTTATCTGCCATTCGTGCGGTTGGCCAATCATGCTAGAGGTTTAAATCAGAATGTTGATTATGATCCAGCAGAAGATTTACGGGTTTACAACCACTATTTGAACTTAATGCAAGAACAAAGCAAACTTGCATCAAACGTGGTACCGATTTCTTCAGATGTAAAAAGCAACTCTAAAGTATCCGTTACTCAAGTAGGGTCATTTAAACCCTTACCTCTTATGATTGAAAGCGTAAAACCTTTATCATCCGAACAACAATCTTGGTACAGAAAAATGTTTAGTTGCGGTTAACTCATGGCTATCGCGAAATTCAACAGCGTCATCCTGGGCCGGCTTTGTTGAATTTCGCAACACTGACTAACTACTTTGCAGATAAATTTCGGCGCAAGTAAGATAACGGTATTCTCACTTCGCCGGAAGTCGATGCAGAAAATTCATCTCTGCTTTCTGGTGCAAACGCGTGAGCAAAAACAATTTCATACGTTAAATTCCATTTACCCTCTTCATTCACAGGTAATGTCAATTCAGCATGTTCAGAAAGCATGCCGCTAGAAGTTAATTCATAAATAAGTTTTTCTTGGTTGCTATAAACTAACGTACAGTAATCAACATCCAAAACAGGATCTGCAAAACCATGTTGTAATAATGCATCGCCTACATCATGCATATCGATTAAATTTGGAAAATATTCATCACCTAATTTTTCTCTCCCTACTTGCAAAGTATCAGGCCCAAGTGCGCTTAGCATAAGCAAACCATTTGGCTTTAACACACGTTTACATTCTTTAAACCAGGCTTCTATATTACGCTGCCAAGGCAAAAGAAAATTCGCGACAATTAAATCTATTGTTTGATCTTTCAATGGTAAGCTCGAGCTGTTTGCACAAAGATAACTAATCGATTCCGTTTTGCTATGCATAAGCATGTCGGTAGAAAGATCCAGTGCAATAACATGCGCAGACGGATAAGATGCGTGTAATTGTTTCGAAAACTCACCTGCTCCACATCCTAAATCCAAAATAGTTGTTGGCTTTATCGTCATCCAATTTAATCGCGCAAGCAAACCTTCCGCCGCTTCACGTGCAATTACTGCTGTTTCAACATAATCATCAGGAGACCATTTAATGTTTAAAAAACTCATGAACTTTTCTCTTATTAAGCAATTACAAGCACAATTACTTCCCTCAATGTGTGTCTTATGCGGATTACCCACTCACACGAACCATAGACTTTGCAGTCCCTGCCAAAACGATTTGCCTATTTTATCTCAAGGCTGCCAAATATGTGCACAAATTTTAACTTCGAATTATACATCAGCAAAAATTTGCGGCGCTTGTCTTAAACAAGCACCGGCTTACCAGAAAATCTACGCCCTTTTTCCTTATCAACCGCCTATTTCAAATCTCATTATTCGGCTCAAATTCCAGCACGATCTTTGTATCGCTAATTTATTTGGGGAATTGATTTGCGAGCGCATTCAACAACACTGGTATAAAGACAAACCATTGCCCGACCTCATCATCCCCATTCCATTACACAAAGAGCGGCTACGAGAACGTGGATTCAATCAATCATTGGAAATCGCCAAAGTCATAGCAAAAACGTTACAAGTCCCATTGGATTACCGAAGCACAATGAGAATTAAAGCGACCGCCGCGCAAAGCGGTTTATCAGCCCTAAAACGCAAAATAAACATACACCAGGCCTTCAAGATAGCAAAAAACTATGACAACTTATCTATCGCTGTGGTCGATGATGTCGTTACCACCGGACATACCATTCAAGCTTTTTGTGCTGCCTTACAGAGCCATAAAGCAAAAAAAATAGATATTTGGTGCAGTGCTCGTAGGGAATAGACCATCTTAATATTGCCGAAATCACCCAGACACTATACATTAACGTCCGCATATTTAAGCTTAAGGTAGTACTCATGCAAGACATTATCATATTTATAAATCATCATCCGTTGCTAACCATAGCAGCCGCTATCCTATTTATCTCATTATTTATCGTTGAATTCATACGCAACAAGCGAAGCACGTTTAACCTATCGCCTGCAGATGCAACACGCTTAATCAATTATCAAAATGCAGTAGTCATTGATGTGCGACCGAAAGAAGCCTATCGGAAGGGACATATTGTTAATGCTTATTCAATGACAATAGATGATATTAAAAATAGCCCGAAGAAAATTGAAAAATTTAAAAATAAACCCATCATACTCGTATGCGGCACTGGACAAGAATCTCCAAAAATAGCCGCGGCATTACTGAAACAAGGATATAATACCTATTCTTTAGCTGGCGGAATGCGTGCTTGGAGCAATGCTGATATGCCTTTAGTAAGAGAATAATATGGCCAAAGTCATTATCTATACCACCAATAGCTGTCCATACTGTGTAATGGCAAAAACTTTGCTTAATGCGCGTCATGTTGCGTTTGAAGAAATTCGAATTGATTTGGATGAAAGTAAACGCGATGAAATGATGAAATTAAGCAATCGCCGTACCGTTCCGCAAATTTTTATCAATGACCAATCGATCGGGGGTTATGATGACCTTGCTGCATTAGCAAAGTCAGGTAAACTCGATAATTTATTAAAACCATAAAAAGGGCTAGTGACTATGCAACAAACTAATGACCAAACAAATACCAATCCGCAGTTTGAAATCCAACGTATCTTCGTTAAAGATATTTCTTTTGAAGCGCCTAATACGCCGCACACTTTTGTTGAAGAATGGAAACCTGAAGTATCTTTAAATTTAGAAACGAAAAGCAATCGCATTCAAGACAACTTACATGAAG
Source organism: Gammaproteobacteria bacterium (assembly GCA_027356065.1). Taxonomy (GTDB): domain Bacteria; phylum Pseudomonadota; class Gammaproteobacteria; order DSM-16500; family DSM-16500; genus Aquicella. The sequence continues at coordinate 4,986 of DAIEGU010000148.1, read as the reverse complement.
TTGTTTTATCTATTACAGCAACAGTGGCTACTGCAAAAAAGAATGCGTTTCTTATCGAAGTTCATCAAGCAGGTGTATTTATGATTAACGGTTTTCCTAGTGATCAACTACATCAAATGCTCGGCAGTTTCTGTCCAAACATTTTATTTCCTTATGCACGCGAAGTGATTTCTGACATTGTCGTTCGTGGTGGTTTCCCGCAATTGATTCTTGCGCCAGTTAATTTTGATGCTCTCTATACGCAACACATGGAAAAGCAAAGCGAAGGAACAAAGCAATAATTGAGGAAATATTCATGGAAGGTTTGCAGCTTACGCCCATTACTATTTTAGGTGCCGGTTCATGGGGAACGGCGCTTGCGCTTTACTTAGCAAGACGAGGACAAGTCGTGCGATTGTGGAGCGTAGAAAATTCTGAAATTACGGCTATGCTAGCAGAGCGTACTAATAATCGCTTCTTGCCTGGATTTGATTTCCCCAATGAAATTCAGCCCACTGCAAACCTTGCTGAAGCAGTTAAAGATATTCAGGATGTGCTGGTTGTTGTGCCTTCCATCGGCTTTCGTGAAACGCTTACTATGTTAAAGCCGCTGATTAATCCATCCATTCGAATTATTTGCGCTACTAAAGGTTTAGATGCAGACACAGGACAATTGTTAAGTGATATTGTCGCTCAAGTATTAGGCAAAGAGATACCCTTTGCCATGTTATCAGGGCCTTCATTTGCTAAAGAAGTCGCGGCAGGTTTACCATCAGCCGTTGTCATTGCAAGTAAGCACAAAAATTTTGTTGATGATTTGACCGTACGTTTTAACAGTCCTATTTTCCGCATTACGCCAAGCGATGATGTCATTGGCGTTGAAGTAGGCGGTGTAACAAAAAATGTCATTGCTATTGCAACAGGAATTTCTGATGGCATGGAGTTAGGTTCCAATGCACGCAGCGCGTTAATAACAGAAGGTTTAAATGAAATTATTCGTCTTGGCGTTGCATTAGGCGGAAAATTAGAAACATTTATTGGACTTTCTGGTATCGGTGATCTCATTCTTACTGCTACCGATAATCAATCTCGCAATCGACGTTTAGGTCTCGCACTTGGTAAAGGTCTTGACTTACAAGAAGCAGAACGTGAAATCGGTCAGGTTGTAGAAGGAAAACGTAACGCAGAGTTAGTCGCTATGCTAGGGCAACGTTACAACATTGATATGCCAGTATGTAATATGGTTTGGAGCATTCTACAAGAAAAATTCTCTGCTGCTGAAGCAATTAAACAATTGCTTTCACGATCTGCAAAAAGCGAAGTTAAGGTTTAATAATTTACTAATCAATTTTAGCGCGATTTTTGAGAAATTGATTTCATACTAACAGCAGAAATTTTTTAGATGCGTTTTCTTTAAAAAATTTTTTCTCGTTAAGAGAATGTTAAGACTCTCATTGTATAGTTTGCCTCGTTATGTAGAAAATCACTAAAAAGACACACATAACGAGGCGTGTAAAAACGGTGATGTGCGCACAGCCGAGTTTATAGCTTTATATTAAATTTTAGTCATACATTAATTGATCTAACGCGACCATTTCGCCTCGCGGCGTACCTTTCATTAATTCATTTAATACATCTATCAAACATAGTAGTCGTAATATATTTGGTGTTATGTCATCGAAGATTGCTTTTACACCTAACACTGATCCTTCTGCTTCTTCAAAAGTTACGCCAATTCCATAACCTAAACATAATGACGATAATTGATCTGCACGTCGCGCCATACCAGGCAATAAACCTGTCAGCGAAAAAACTTCTTCCATCGTCATAGGACGACCATTCAAACTGTAATTACCGCCCATGAGCCTCGCTACTTTAATCATTTGTTCTGATACATCGAGAATTGGCATGTTATCTTCCAGTCAGTTAAAAAATTTAAATACGCAAATTAAACCTTCCACCAAGGTTGCGCAATCTTACGTGGGCCTGCTACATACGCACGCAGCCATCGCAAGAACACCATGGGTGTAAATCCAGCACGCTCTAGCAAAGTAAAAAAGAAAGTTGCAAGCAACGCTAAAATAAACGTCCATAACCGAATATGGAGAATAAAAAAGAGTAAAGGAAACGTTGCTCTAAAATCGATAAAGAAGAATCTAACATTTCTCGCCGAATCACGCCAATGTGCCATATACTCTTCCTTTTTAATTAGGCTTTATAATTTGCCGGGATAAACTTTAACAGTTTAAAATTATTTTAATAAAAATTATTCAAATTTCTCAATGGTCGTTATACCATGTTCGAGACGAACAACTGACTTGGAGCGTAAGGCAAACACAGGGACCTAGCCAAATCATGAATTACAAAGTAAGTATAGTCATATTTATCACACTTTGTTTATGCGCGTGCGCATCACCAAAACCTCCGCACAGCTATGATGTAAGTAAAACGGAAGCATCTCTTGCGGAAGCCTCTTTTGCAGTGAGTCGCTCCGTTGTTGATCTTGCTGAAACAGCGCAAGCATCTCATCCTTTACCTAATCTTGCACCTCCACCAAGCCCCGCAACTTATGGTATGGCAGGCTTAACATCGATTGACTGGTCAGGACCTATCGAACCACTCGTACGACAAGTTGCAAGAGCATCAAATTACCGCATGGTAGTATTGGGAACGCCCCCAGCCATTCCTGTATTAGTCACCGTTAATGCAAAAAATGTTATGTTGGGCGATGTATTAAGAGATATAGGTTATCAAGGCGGACGCCGTGCAACAGTAACCGTTTTCCCTGGCAGTCGCGTGATCCAATTATGTTATGCAAAAAATTAGCGGACACATCATATGAACAAGAAGTGTGGCATTTTAAGTCTCCTTTTCATATTGCTTACGGCATGTAGTCAACATCAGCAAAATCTCGACAATATTGATACAACCAATCTTGCTCAGCTTGAAAGCGTCAGAGTTAACCTTAATCCAGGAAGCAGTGGCAATCGAACTGAATTAAGTGGTTTGCGAGTAAAATCACTGCAAGATTCCGCAATGAGTATAGGTGCACAAGCGGGGCTTGCTTGGGCTTCAGAAAAAATTAATGTTCGCATGAAAGATGACACAAAATATCTTGATAGCATCTATAATTTTAATGCAATGGTATTAAGTCATGGCGTCATTCCACCTGTCATGGTCGAAGGTGATTTCACATTAAATCAAGATGATCCAAATACCATACGTGTTTCTGATAGAACTTATAAAATTGTTCAACAAGCACGTTTTGCAACAACACCGCCCAATTGGCGTGAATATTTATGGCAATCTTACGATAAGCCATCTTTACCCGATAAAACATTACTGCCTAAAAATGATGAAGAACAAAAAATATGGCGCAAAGGGATTCAACTTGGTTGGGAAAAAGGAATAGAACAAGGTTACAGTATTTTTCAACAAAATCTGGCGCGACTAAAACGTGATTTCAATGGCATGATTTTGTATAGAAAACTGTTACAAGAAAATATGATTAGTCCGCCTTTTGTCGCACGAACAGAGCTAGGCATTACAGGTAACGGTGAAGATATGCGAATTAACGATCAAGTCTTACGAATTGTTGCTCTACCGAAACTGCAAACTAACGGTAAAAATTGGAGAGCTGTGGTGGTGCAAAATGGCAACTGAATTTCTTTTCCCACAAGAACCTATTAGGTTATCAATTGATGCTGCAAATGAAATTTTGATGCACTGTGTCAAATTAGGTGCGTCTGATATTACTTTTCAAACGGGTGAACCTATTCTTGCCGAAGTATTTGGTCGATTAAAAAAAGTGACTCGTAGACGTTTATCCAATACAGAAATAGGCGATGTATTGAATGCCATGTATGGGCCTAATGCGACAACCATTATCATGTCTGGAAAAGACATAGATACACATTATGAAATTCGTCCGAATCGTTCAGACCGTTATCGTTTTCGTATCAATGGAACTGGCTGTCAGGTTGAAGGACATGATGGCATTCAAATCACCGCACGTACCATTCCAACCGATCCACCGACGTTAGCTAGCATGAATTTACCTCCAGCAGTGTTGGAAGCTATTACACCAGAACAAGGTGTAGTCTATGTCACAGGTGCAACTGGTTCAGGTAAAAGTACCTTACTCGCCGCCATCATTCGCAGCATTACCGAAGATGCAGAAAGCAATCGCAAAGTATTGACCTACGAAGCACCGATAGAATTTGTTTTTGATAATGTGGAAAAAATTTCAAGTGTGGTTAGTCAATCAGAAATTCCTCGTCATTTACCCAGTTTTGCAGCAGGCGTACGTAATGCATTACGCAGAAAACCACGTTTGATTTTAGTGGGTGAAGCACGTGATCCTGAAACCATTAGCGCAGTGATGGAAGCTGCGATGACAGGACATCCAGTTTATACAACATTGCATAGTAATGGTGTTGCTGAAACAGTACGACGTTTAGTTATTACATTTCCTCCAGAAGAACGCCAAGGTCGTACGATAGATATTCTTGAAACAGTACGTTTAGTTATTTCACAACGTTTAGTGCCTACTGTGGATGGTAAACGTGTTGCTTTACGTGAATATTTAATTTTTAATGAAAAGATCCGCGACATTCTACTCGAAACAGATATCCTCAATATCACTAACGTCGTGCGCAAATTAGTAAGAGAACATGGCCGTACGATGGAATCAGATGCACACGAAAAATTTACTGCCGGTATTATTACTGAACGTCAATATAATCTAATTGCTGAACAAGCAAAACGGGAAGAAAAAGATACCGGTGCTATTTTGTAAGCCTGAGTGAACTCATGATTGCTGTAGAGTTAGATAATTCGTTAATGAAATAAAAATACAGAAACCTGTTCGCCTTGGGGCTGATAAATCTCCGTTCGCGCTGAGGAGCTGCCGTATCCCCACGAAATTGTTTTTAGTTTGTCATGCCAGCCGCACGTTTTTTGTGCGAGGTGGCATCCAGAATATTTCCTGGATGTCAGCTAAAACTT
>DAIEGU010000137.1 GCA_027356065.1 Gammaproteobacteria bacterium | reverse complement strand
AAAAAACGCCTGTTCAGGATGACACATTTGAATTATGCAACAATGCCTGCGGGGGAAGGGTCAGAGAGGGTGCAAACGGAGATGAATTCTATACGGGGGCGTCGTGCGATTAACAACACCATTACTTAAATCAACATTGAAAATTGTTGCGTAGTTGAATCCGCATCAGAATTAAAATGCACACCTATTCCTAGTAATCTAATAGGTAATTTTACTTTTATATAAGCTTCAAAAAATAACTTTCTAAATACATCAACATTAATTTCGTGTGCTGTTGTTTCTGCTGTCACGCGCCTAAAGTTATTAAATTTTATTTTAATAAATTGATTTTTAATTAAATGGGAAAGACCTGTTTGCTGCAAACGTGATTGCAATTTTTCATGTAATACTGAAATCGCAGCTAAGCACATATCGCGATTGTTAATATCTTCAGGAAAAGTATGTTCAACGCTGATCGATTTCCTTTCACGGTTTGCCATGACTTCTCTGTTATCAATACCTCTGCTTTGTTCATATAATTGTTTACCAAATTTACCAAATAAATCGCTTAATTCTGCAAGTGATTTTTTTTGTAAGTCAGTACATGTTTTTAAACCATATTTATGTAATTTTTCAGCGGTTACTTTGCCAACACCAAATAATTCATCTACCGGAAGTGTTTTGATAAATTCAGCTACCTCGTTTGGTTTGATAACAAACAAACCATTGGGTTTTTTCCATCCACTAGCAATTTTCGCTAGAAATTTATTGGGCGCGACTCCTGCAGAGGCAGTGAGCTTTTCTCTGTTCCAAATCGTTTCTCTAATTTCTTTAGCAATCAATGTTGCACTGCCTTTGCAATGCGAAGAAGCAGTGACATCAAGATAGGCTTCATCTAACGATAATGGTTCGACTAAATCGGTATATTGTTTGAATATTTGGTGAATGTGCTCGGCTGCTTTTTTGTATTTTGGCATATCAACAGGCAGTACAATTAAATCTTTACATAAACGATAAGCAGTAGCCGTTGCCATGGCTGAACGAACGCCATATTGACGTGCAACATAATTGCTTGTGCAAAGTACGCCGCGGCTTTCTGGTGGGCCGCCAACAGCAACAGGTTTTTCAGCCAAGGAAGGATTGTCACGGATTTCAATGGCAGCGTAAAAGCAGTCCATGTCTATATGAATAATTTTGCGTAACGATGGGGTGTTTTCGTGGGGTGAAATGTCAGCAGTTGGCTGCGATTGATTCATAAGTGGACAAAGTCCTTGTGATAAAAAATATTATTTCCAATAATAAAATAAACTTGAATTCGTACATTATCAAGTATATTCTTTTTCTCACTATCATCGACTTTAAAATTGGAGTAGCTTAGGGAAGCCCTGGAAATACATTATATATAGTGAGGAGCATGTATGAGTTATGGTGGGGCGCGTAAAGGTGCTGGGCGTCCGGGACCTTACGGCTGTAAAACAAAACCAATTCGTGTGCCAGAATCTTTAATAGCATCCGTACAAAGTTATCTGCAACACAAGGGTTATAAGTTGCCATTGTATGGTTCTAAAGTAGCAGCAGGACTTCCTTCACCTGCAGAAGACTGTATTGAAGACACATTGGATTTGAATCAGCATTTAATTAAACATCCTGCCGCGACTTTTTTAGTACGCGTTTCTGGCATGTCGATGATAAATGCAGGTATATACGAAAATGATATTTTAATTGTTGATCGCAGCCTTGAACCTTTGCCAGGAAAAATTATCATTGCAGCTATCGACGGTTTGTTGACTGTAAAACGATTGCAGAAAAAGAATGATGGTAAATTTTTATTGATGCCAGAAAATTCTTCGTTTCCACCAATAGAAGTGGATGAGCAAAGCAACGTTTATATTTGGGGTATTGTTACGAATGTTATTCATGCTGTATGAGCATGATGCTAATGTGTTTTTAGCGTTTTCTCTTCGTGTCATTCTGAATAAAGTAGCGAAGTGAAGAATCCTCAATTCAATGCCATGACGTGAGAATTCCTCCTACCGCTTTGCAGAGTGACACAAAGAGAAGGCGTGTTAATGGCCTCTTGCAAAATTCAAATGTGTCATCCTGAACAGGC
>DAIEGU010000124.1 GCA_027356065.1 Gammaproteobacteria bacterium | reverse complement strand
AACGCTCCTCGCAATGACGTGCTAACCCACAAATTAAAAAACCGCGAGCGATATAGCGATATAAATACTATAATGGCGGCCTTGACGATCAGCTATCAGGAGAAATGGGTTGTTAGAGAATTACTTGCCAGTACTCATCTTTATGGTAATAGGTTTAGGGATCGGTGTTATTGCTCCGATGCTAGGCTATCTTCTCAGTCCAAAACGTCCTAACCCAGAAAAATTATCTGCTTATGAATGCGGTTTTGATGCATTCAATGATGCACGTGCTCCCTTTGATATTCGATATTATTTGATTGCGATTCTCTTCATTATTTTCGACTTGGAAACGGCTTTCATGGTTCCCTGGGCAACCGTTTTCCGTACGCTAGGTTGGTTTGGAATGGCTGCAATGGGAGTCTTCTTAGGCTTGCTTACCATAGGCTTTATTTACGAATGGAAGAAAGGAGCCCTCGAATGGGAATAAGCGATTTAGTCAAACCTGGCTTTTATGTCACTTCCGTTGAAAACGTATTTAATTGGGCCCGTTCTGGTTCCTTATGGCCAATGTCATTTGGGCTCGCTTGCTGTGCCGTTGAAATGATGCATTCTGCTGCTTCTCGTTACGATCTTGACCGTTTTGGGGTGATTTTTCGTCCCAGCCCACGTCAATCAGATCTTATGATTGTTGCTGGAACGCTTTGTAATAAAATGGCGCCCGCATTTCGCAAAGTTTACGAGCAAATGGCTGAACCTCGCTGGGTAATTTCCATGGGGTCTTGTGCTAATGGCGGTGGTTATTATCATTATTCTTATTCTGTTGTGCGTGGCTGCGACCGCATTGTACCGGTTGATGTTTATGTACCGGGCTGCCCACCAACAGCAGAAGCGTTAATGTACGGTATTATTCAGTTACAAAATAAAATTCGTCGCAATAAAAAAATCGAACGCTAGAGGCAGCTTATGGCAGCAGATATTACTATCTTGTGCACACAAATAAATGAGCGTTATGCGGACTGGATTTTGTCGGCACAAATTACATTGAACGAATTAACTATCAACGTAAAATCCGAACACTTGTTAGCATTATGTCGTGAATTGCGTGATCAACCCGAGTTCGATTTCAAATGCCTGATCGATGTTTGCGGGGTTGATTATTTACAATATGGTCTTGCTCAATGGGAAACAGAATCTGCAACTGAATCTGGATTTAGTCGCGGTTTAAGTCTTAAACCGTTGCGTGAAGCAGCCCCTAAACCTAATCGTTTTGCTGTTGTTTATCACTTATTATCATTAACAAATAATCAACGTGTGCGTTTGAAAGTGAATATTCCTGATGAAAAAGAATTAATGGTTGATTCTGTTATGGAGCTTTGGCCAGCAGCAAATTGGTTTGAGCGCGAAGCGTTTGACTTGTTCGGCATTTTGTTTAAAGGCCATCCAGATTTACGGCGATTACTCACTGATTATGGTTTTGTCGGCCATCCTTTCCGTAAAGATTTTCCATTAATCGGCAAAGTAGAAGCTCGTTACGACGCAAAATTAAAACGCGTTGTGTATGAACCTGTCAGTATTGAGCCACGCATACTCGAACCTAAAGTTATCCGTCATGACAATCGGTACTTGGTGGACAAGGAGAATGGTCATGCAAAATAAATTTTCCATACCATTACTGTGTCATGCCAGCATGCTTTTAGCTGGCATCCAGAGAATGTTGAAATATCCTAGATGCCACCTCGCACAAAAAACGTGCGGCTGGCATGACAACATCTGCAATAACGAAGGATGTCGAGGTTAACATGGAAAACAAAAACGATATCCCCGAAATAAAAAATTATGTATTCAACTTCGGCCCACAGCATCCCGCAGCGCATGGTGTATTGCGACTCATATTAGAAGTTGATGGTGAAACTATCGTACGTGCTGATCCGCACGTGGGTTTATTACACCGTGCAACAGAAAAGTTAGCTGAAAGTAAACCATTTAATCACACAATTGGTTATATGGATCGCTTGGATTATGTTTCCATGATGTGTAATGAACATGGTTACGTGCTCGCAATCGAAAAATTATTAGGCATAACACCGCCAGTTCGTGCGCAATATATTCGAGTGATGTTTGATGAAATTACGCGTCTGCTAAATCATTTGTTATGGCTAGCAGCACACTCTCTTGATAATGGCGGAATGGCTGTTTTCTTATACTGTTTTCGTGAGCGTGAAGATTTACTCGATTGCTACGAAGCAGTTTCTGGCGCGCGCATGCATGCAACTTATTATCGTCCTGGCGGCGTATACCGTGATTTGCCAGATCAAATGCCGAAATACAAATCATCCAAATGGCATAACGCAAAAGAAACAAAAGAGCGTAATGAAGATCGTGATGGTTCATTGCTTGATTTTATATGGGCGTTCACAGAACGTTTTCCTAAGCGTGTTGATGAATACGAAGAATTATTGACGAATAATCGCATTTGGAAACAGCGCACAGTCAACATCGGTGTTATTTCACCTGAACGTGCTATAGCATTGGGTTTTACAGGCCCCATGTTACGTGGATCGGGTGTTGCGTGGGACTTGCGTAAAAAACAACCTTACGAAGTTTATGATCGTCTAGATTTTGATATTCCTATTGGTACGAATGGTGATTGTTATGACCGCTATCTCGTACGTGTGAATGAAATGCGTCAATCAAATCATATCATTCGCCAATGTGTAGAATGGCTACGAAAAAATCCTGGTCCTGTCATGATTGATGATTACAAAATTGCGATACCACCTCGTACTGAAATGAAAGTAAGTATGGAAGCAATGATTCATCATTTTAAAAATATGACTGAAGGTTATGCGGTGCCTGAAGGCGAAGTATATACAGCGATTGAGCATCCAAAAGGTGAATTTGGTGTATATCTCGTATCAGATGGTGCAAACAAACCTTATCGTATGAAAGTGCGTGCAGCAGGTTTTCCACACTTAGCGGGATTAGATGAATTGATTCACGGATACATGATTTCAGACGTTGTTTCTATTCTTTCTAGTTTAGATATTGTATTCGGCGAGATTGATCGATGATGACAGAAAATAAAAAAACTATTTTGCCGGCTGACATTTGCGAACACATTGATAAATGGATTTTGCGTTATCCGCCTGAGCAAAGTCGTTCAGGTGTATTTGAAGCATTGCGACTTGTGCAAGAACGTAATGACGGTTCGTTAACGGTTGAATTGATGGATGCTGTCGCAGATTATTTGAGTATTCCAAATATTTGGGTATATGAAGTCGCAACTTTTTATACAATGTATTACCTGAACCCCATGGGGCAACATGTCATTAATCTTTGCACGAATGTTTCTTGTATGTTGAATGGTTCGGAAAAAATTCTTGAGCATTTAAAACATAAATTAAATATCAATGTGAATGAAACAACACCCGATGGCAAATTTACATTGAAAGAAGTGGAATGTTTGGGCGCGTGTATTCGTCCGCCTGTTTGTCAAATTGGTAAAAAGTATTATGAAAATCTCACACCAGAAAAAATTGATGAGATGTTAATTGTATTAGCGAGGGATTGACCCTCACCCTTGGCCCTCTCCCGGAGAGGGGAAGTATGAAAAGAGAAATATATGAACGAAATCTGCTTCCGCACGCTACATCTTGATAAACCATGGACGCTTTCAACATATGAAAGCGCCGGTGGTTATGAGCAGTGGAAAAAAATTCTGCGTGAAAATACACCGCCTGAAAAAGTGGTCGAAGTGGTAAAAACATCGGCACTACGCGGACGCGGGGGTGCGGGCTTTTCAACAGGTCTTAAATGGAGTTTTATTCGTCGCGATATGCCAGGACAAAAATATCTTCTCTGTAATTCTGATGAAGGTGAACCAGGCACGTGTAAAGACCGTGATATTTTGCGCTTTAATCCTCATCAATTGATAGAAGGCATGGCGATAGGTGCTTATGCCATGGGTGCAACAGTAGGGTATAACTATATTCGCGGTGAGTATTGGGAATCGTACGAACGCTTTGAATCCGCTTTAAATGAAGCACGTGAAGCGGGATTAATCGGCAAAAATATTTTAGGTTCTGGATTTGATTTTGAACTGTATTCGCATTTAGGTGCGGGTGCTTATATTTGCGGTGAAGAAACGGCATTAATGGAGTCACTGGAAGGCAAGAAAGGTTTTCCACGTTTCAAACCACCATTTCCTGCGGTACGTGGTTTATACGGTAAACCAACAACGATTAATAATACGGAAACGTACGCATCTATTCCCGTCATTATGGAAAAAGGTGCTGAGTGGTTTTTAGGATTAGGTAAGCCTAACAATGGCGGTTGCAAAATATTTTCTGTCACTGGTCATGTAAATAATCCAGGTAACTTTGAAGTTCCATTGGGTATACCATTCAAAGATTTATTGGAAATGGCAGGTGGTGTACGCAAAGGCCATCGTTTAAAAGCAGTCATTCCTGGCGGTTCATCCATGCCTATTTTACCTGCTGATGTCATCATATCTTTAGATATGGATTTTGATTCCATACAAAAAGCAGGGTCCGGTTTAGGTTCGGGTGCGGTGATTGTGATGGATGAAACAACGTGTATAGTCCGTGTGCTTGCACGTATTTCGAAATTTTATATGGAAGAATCTTGTGGGCAATGTACACCTTGCCGTGAAGGCACGGGTTGGCTTGCTCGATTAGTGAGTCTCATTGAAAGTGGCAAAGGTACGATGGAAGACATAGAAACTTTGCGTCGTGCAGCGAAAAATATAGAAGGCCGTACTATTTGTGCTTTTGGTGAAGCAGCAGCGTGGCCGGTCGGCGGTTGTTTGAAACATTTTTATGATGAATTTGTTTATCATGTTGAGCATGGTAAATGTATGCCGGGATGTGAGTGAACGTCATTGCTAGTGTGTCATCCTGAGGAGCGTGTTTTGCGACGAAGGATCTCCTTAATAAGAATGGGATGGAGATCCTTCGTCGCAAAACACGCTTCTCAGGATGACACTAGCAATAACGGCATTGTTGCAATGATGATTAAATGAAACAGGTTAAAACATGGCTGATATTGAAATTGAAATAGACGGAAAAAAGCTTTCGGCAAAGCCTAATCAAACTGTCATTCAAGTGGCAGATGAAGCGGGCATTTATATTCCGCGTTTTTGCTATCACAAACATTTATCAATCGCAGCCAATTGCCGTATGTGTTTAGTGGAAGTAGAAAAATCACCTAAAGCGTTACCAGCGTGTGCAACACCAGTTATGCCTGGCATGAAAGTATTTACCCAATCACAAAAAACCATCGAAGCACAACGCGCAGTAATGGAATTTTTACTCATTAACCATCCACTTGATTGTCCTATCTGCGATCAAGGCGGCGAATGCGAATTACAAGATTTAGCGATGGGATACGGTTCAGCTCATTCAAATTATGATGAGAACAAACGTTCTATCGCCGATAAAAATATTGGCCCGCTTATTCAAACTGATATGACGCGCTGCATTTATTGCACGCGTTGTGTGCGTTTTGGCGCAGAAATAGCAGGTATGCCGGAATTAGGCGGAACTTATCGTGGAGAACACACGGAGATTGGCACGTTCGTAAAACATGCGATTCATTCTGAAGTATCAGGCAATGCGATTGATCTTTGTCCAGTCGGTGCATTGACATCAAAACCATTTCGTTTTCGTGCACGTGCATGGGAATTAGACCAGGCACCTAGTATTGCGCCGCACGATTGTTTAGGCACTAATGTATTTGTGCACACGCGTTATGGCAACGTGATGCGCGTTGTTTCTCGCGAAAATAGAGCGATTAATGAAACTTGGATTGCTGATCGTGATCGCTATAGTTATGCAGGACTTTCTCATGTTGATCGCTTAGAAGAACCCATGGCTAAAATTGATGGGGCATGGCAAATAATCGATTGGCAAAAAGCATTTGAGATTGCATCGTCAAATTTGCACGATGTATTAGCAGAATTCGGCAGTGATAAATTAGGTGCACTTGCATCACCTAGTTCTACTGTTGAAGAGTTTTATTTGCTGCAAAAAATTGTGCGTGGGTTAGGTAGTCCGCATATCGATCATCGTTTACGAGAAATTGATACCAGCGATCAGTCATCAATGGGTGTATTTCCTGGTTTCAACATGAAGATTGCTGATATTGAGCAAGCCGATGCTATTTTGATTATTGGTTCTAATTTGCAAAGAGAATTACCGCTTGCGGCATTGCGTGTACGTAAAGCAATGAAAGCGGGTGCTGCTATTGCTGCTGTCAATCCCGTTGAGTATGCATTTAACTTTAAACTTAATGCGAAAAAAATCGCAGCGAATTTACCGCACGCATTAGCAAGTGTAGCCAATGCATTTCAAGCTGAATTTAATAATGCAGATGTTGATGATGAAGCTAAATCAATCGCAGATGCTTTACGCGGTAAAAAAAATGTGTGTATTTTAATCGGTGCATTAGCACAACATGATGCAGATGCAGCAAGCATTCGTTTTCTTGCACAAAAAATTGCAACCGCAACCGGCGCTAGCATTAATTTCATCACCGATGGTGCAAATAGCGGAGGTGCATGGTTAGCTGGTGCAATTCCGCATAGACACGCAGGTGGTGTAGTGGTGAATGAAGTGGGATTAAGTGCTTATGGCATGTTGGAGAAACCGCGCAAGGCTTATGTGTTATTAAATGTCGAGCCTGATTATGATTGCGCAAATCCATCACTTGCAGTTGCTGCATTAAAACAAGCGAAATTTGTACTTGCACTTTCTATGTATAGAAATGCTGTGTTAGAAGAACATGCAGATTTAATTTTGCCTATGGCACCGTTCACTGAAACATCAGGTACATTTGTTAATGCAGAAGGTGAGTGGCAAAGTTTCACGGGCGTTGCGAAAACGCATAAATCAGTTCGTCCTGCATGGAAAATATTACGCGTGCTTGGTAACTTCTTACATCTTGATGGGTTCAATTATGAAAGCTCAGAAGAAGTAAAACATGAAGTGTGGGCGTTAGTTGAAAAAATGCAAACGATGAATGCGCAATTTACGCAACCATCTCATTTTAATTTGCAGACAAAGAAAGATAAATTGATACGCGTAGGTGAAGTGCCGATTTATGCAGTTGATAGTTTGGTACGTCGATCAAAGCCGTTGCAAGATACACAAGCTATTATTGAAGGTGATTTATCTGCTGTGCGTTTGCATCCTGAAACGGCAGCCAAACTGAAATTACAAGAAGGTGATAATGTCACTGTTCGGCAGTCACATAGTGACGTGCAATTGCCAGTTATGTTAGATACGCGCATTGCAGAAGGTGCTGCGTGGATTGCTGGAGCTATACATGCTACTAGCATGCTAGGTGATTTGTGCGGCGAAGTTGAGGTGAGGAAGAGTTAATTATCACATTCCGTACATAAAGCGGAGTGATTGCAAATTTTGCCATTGTGTCATGCCAGCATGCTTTTAGCTGGCATCCAGAAAACGTTGAAATATATATTCTGGATGCCACCTCGCACAAAAAACGTGAGGCTGGCATGACAAATTTACAACAACACCGCATAAAGTGTGAGATGGTGACAAGAAAGTAAAGGTAGCAAAAATGTTAAACACATTATTTTTTCTAGCGCTAATTGTAATAAAAGTATTGGCGATTGTTATCGGCTTGATCGTCGTGGTGCTTTATCTTACTTACTTTGAACGCAAAGTAATTGGTTTCATGCATGTGCGCATAGGCCCACATCGCATAGGCCCGCGCGGTTTGTTTCAACCATTCGCCGATACAATTAAATTATTGACGAAAGAAATTATCGTTCCAACGCCATCTAACCGATTTTTATTTGTATTAGCGCCAATGATAAGCTTTTGCACTTCACTGATTGGGTGGGCGGTAATTCCTTTTGGCGATGGTATTGTGCTTGCCAATATTAATGCAGGCGCACTTTATACATTTGCGATTTCATCGTTAGGTGTGTACGGCATTATGATTGCTGGTTGGGCATCCAATTCAAAATATGCCATGTTTGGTTCTATGCGCTCTGCTGCTCAAACTATTTCTTATGAAATATCGATGGGTTTTGCGCTGGTCGGTGTAATGATGGCAGCGGGTTCGCTGAATTTTCAACAAATCGTGCAAGCACAACAAGGCGGAATGTGGCATTGGTATTGGCTACCTTTGTTACCACTCTTTATCATCTTTTGGGTTTCCGGTTTAGCTGAAACAAACCGTTTACCTTTTGACGTTGCAGAAGGTGAATCCGAATTGGTGGGTGGATTTCATACAGAATATTCTGGCGTGACGTTTGCATTATTCTTTTTTGCTGAATACGTTAACATGACCATGATTTCTACACTCATTTCATTACTATTTTTAGGCGGCTGGTTATCACCGTTTCAAAATATTCCTTATTTGGGTGACTGGTTTGCCTTTGTACCAGGGCCTATTTGGTTATTTATCAAAATAAGTTTCTTTTTGTATTGTTATTTATGGTTTAGAGCCACTTTCCCGCGCTATCGTTATGATCAAATCATGCGTTTAGGTTGGAAAGTATTTATTCCACTCACATTGGTGTGGGTGATAGTTGTCGCATTAGCAGTGCAATTTAAAATAAGCCCATGGTTTGCTTAAAGAGATGAAAAATATGCTGCAACGTTTAACAAGATATGTAAAAAGTTTTTCTTTGTGGGACTTGCTGACAGGTATGAAAGTCACGGGTAAATATTTTTGGAAAAAGAAATTTACCATTATGTATCCTGATGAGAAAACACCTGTGTCACCTCGTTTTCGCGGTATACATGCTTTGCGTCGTTATCCAAATGGTGAAGAACGTTGTATCGCATGCAAATTGTGCGAAGCAGTTTGCCCAGCGCTTGCTATTACGATTGATTCTGAACCAAGACCTGATGGATCAAGAAGAACAACGCTATATGAAATTGATTTATTCAAATGTGTTTATTGCGGGTTTTGTGAAGAAGCATGCCCAGTAGATTCTATCGTGCTAACAAACTTAAGCGATTTCCATATTGAAAATCGCGGCGAAAATATCCTGACTAAAGACAAGTTACTCGCGATTGGTGATAAATACGAAAAACAAATTGCTAAGGATAGGGAAGAAGAAAAACCGTATCGGTAAGAAAAATGTGTGTCGTGCTATAACAATCTCGCGCTGATAAATCCGTTCGCCCTGAGGAGGCGCGTTCTTT
>DAIEGU010000117.1 GCA_027356065.1 Gammaproteobacteria bacterium | reverse complement strand
GAAAATGTTGAGCAATTTAGCGAAAATTTGGCACGCTCACCGCTAAATCATCAAATTACTTGGACACACTATAGAGTAAAAAGAGGTGATACGATTGCTTCTATCGCGAAAAAATTTAGTATCGCGATTGCCGATATCCGTACATTAAATCATCTTGGTAAAAAAAGTATTCGTAAAGGTCTTAGTCTCCTGATACCGACTAGCAATGAATTAGCATCTGTGTCTGACGATGATGTAGAAAATACCGTGACACGAAAAGCGCCAGCAGCGCCGCCGCCCCGTCAGCCTATTTTATTTGTGGCGAACAAACAAAAATACACGCAAGAAGAAGAACCTTCTACGCCGATGGAAGTGAACAATATCTCTGGCGAATATACATTACAACCTGGCGATACTGTTTATATGGTTCGTTCGAATGACACGCTTGAAAATGTTGCTAGACGTTTTCACATTAGTACGCAAATGTTAGAAGCAGCTAATCGACTTGGCGGTAGAAAATTAGCCGCCGGAAAAGAATTGATTATTCCTACTCATTCAGGTTCAATGGTCGCAAGCAATACACCTAATAATAAATTGCAACCGGGCGACACTATCTATATGGTAAGACCTGGTGACACGATAGATAAGATTGCAAACAAATTCCGTACCAGTTCTGCTTCCATTCGTTTAGCAAATTTGGTGGATGATAATTCTCTCACTGAAGGAGAAAAATTGGTTATACCAACACATTACAATAGTTAAGGAACAATCTATACGCGTAAAATTTCTTGCGCTTATACATTGCTCACATTAGTTATTTTTCACATGAAAGGAGAAATCTATGATAGTTAAAAAAATGTTAACAACAGGTTTAGTTGCACTTGCTGTATCGTTACCAGTGTATGCATTTGCTCTTTCAGATTTAGTTGTGCATAACAAAACAGATCAATATTCCACTTCAAAATTGAATGGTGGTAGATGTTCAAGTGAAACTGGTGAGGTGACTCAACCAAAGGAAAATCCTCACACGATTAGCGGTTATAAAATAGCTGCTGCTTGCATGGGCCACACATCTGATTGTGTAGCTGAAATCTACATGACAAACAATTGTGACAAGAGCGGTGGACAAAGCATTGCCATTGCTCACTTTAATGCTCTTAAAGGTACATTAATTAGCAATGCACCAGGACCAAATACAGAATATAAACTTAAAGTAACATCTAACAATGGTCTTGATTTCACTCTTTGCAAAGTATCAGAACCAGGTTGTTAATGCAAAGCTAACGCACCGTTTTTTAAATCCCCAAAAACATTTATCTTTGGGGATTTTCTTTTTCTAAAATCTTTCTTGCTGTTATCTACATTCTTTTTTATTCTCGGCAATGGACACTGTTGTCCTTCGTAAAATTAAATGGAGTAAGTTATGAATGTAAAGAAAGTTGGATTTTTATGTGGAATAATTTTTAGCTTCTTACCAACATTTGTTAATGCAACAAATATTCACTTATATAATAAAACAAATTCTTATCTTACTGGTGGAGCGGGTTTTCTATGTTCTGCTAGTATGGGTCTAGGTGCTTTAAAACCAAAAGGTGACGTTGATATTCAAGAAAGTGAAATCAAAAAGCTTTGTCCATTTGGTACATGCGGTCTAAATATTTACATGAATGAAAATTGCAGCGGCAACAGCATAGCAACGATTAAAGTAAATAAAAATGACGGTGTTGTTGGTATTGAGAACCATGACAATCCAGATCATTATAGCGCAAGTGGTTCTGGTGCATTATTAGTAGTAACAGGTGGCCCTGCTAAAAGTTGGTTTAATTTCTTTTTCTCTTAATGCAACACATAAAAAAAGGAGAGATCAAATCTCTCCTTTTTATTTTTTTGTCATCGCAGTATTTGCAACAACAAACAGACAAACAAATTAAACAATGTCCCAAACAACCTGGCCGCCAATAACATCTGCACCGCCATTTGCATGACCATTGGTTGTAACAACTTGTGCGCCTGTGACTTGAGGTGGCGGGTTGATATTCGCTTGATTGATGAATACATGCATCCAACCTAAGTCCAAACCGACTGCTTTTGTTGCTTGAAGATGTCCGCCGACGGATACAACATAACGATCGTTGTCAGGCAATTGCACATTTCGATAAGCATTTTTAAGCGGCGTTTGATCATATCCAAGACCACCACGCAGTGTGAATGTATCTGTTGCGTAATAATCAGCGCCCACTGCAAAATTCCAAGTGTTACGATAATTTTCTGGAATGTTTACTTGAATAGATTTGCTAGGTGCAATAATTGTAAATGGATCGGCAACCGCGCCTGATATGCCATTTAAAGTTAAGTTTTGGAATGTATTCCATTGCGTATAAATGACAGAACCCATTACGCTAACTTGCGGCATGATGCGTGAAAAACCGCTCAATGCAGTGTAAGCAGGTAAAGTTACTCGGGTAGATGCATGCGAACGAAGTTGATCAGATGGATTTGGATTTTCCGGTTCTGAAACTTCATTTAGAAAGGTAGCAATAGGCCCTTGGAAAGAACTATAACCATTTGGATGATGCACGACCTGCGAGTGATAACTAATACCAGCCCGTGTATTTTCGGTAAATTCATAAAGAGCACCTAAATGATAACCATAACCCGTATCATTTGCCTTGTTGGTGCTAGTGGTGTCCGTTGATGGCCCAACGAGCCCATTGACCGCAACGGTATCAAATTCTGCATAAAGCCGTTGCACATCTATACCTGCACCAAGCGATAATTTTTTTGTTGCTTGCACAGCAAGTGATGGACTGATATCGACCACCATGATCGAGGTTTCTGTCGCAGCATAACGTATTGGTGTGCTTGATCCGTAATTCGTTTTCAATCCAAATGGTGCATCAACGCTAAAGCCAAACCCTAACCTATCATTAATTGGAGATACATAATGGAAAAAGGGTACAAAACTAAACGTACCGCCCTGACTAGTGACAGATGGAAAATTCAACGTTTCTGCTTCTGGTGGAAATCCCACATTACTCATAGCAGTGACAGAACCCTTGTATTTGAAGTCACTCATAATACCGTTGCCACCAACTATTAGTTCCGGGTTCTTCATTCGGGTCATACCAGCAGGATTGTACCAAGCTGTACTAGCATCAGCTGCTTCTGCAGCATACCCTGCAT
>DAIEGU010000106.1 GCA_027356065.1 Gammaproteobacteria bacterium | reverse complement strand
TCCTTCACAGGCAAAAAACGCCTGTTCAGGATGACACATCTGTTTACCAGGATGACAACAATGGGACTTGCAATGACAGAGTGATGACACAAAATGAAAATCGATTTCTACATTCTCGAGAATCTAAGTGCGCAACAATCTTGGCAATACACTTGTCAATTGATAGAAAAAATTCACGACGAACAGCATGCGATTTATATCAATGCACATTCTCACGAAGAAGCGGCGCATTTAGATCAATTGTTGTGGACTTATCGCGAAGATAGTTTTTTGCCGCATAATATTTACAACGATAACGATGATTTTCCTCCCTTAATACAAATTGGCCATAGCATCACGCCTACTCGGCATAAAACAACGCTAATTAATTTGGCACATGAAATTCCCATATTTTCTCAGCAATTTGAAAATATAGTAGAAATTGTTTTTCCTGGTCCTCATATGCAACAATTAGCACGCGATCGTTATCGTCAATATCGTGATCGTGGTGATTCACTGGCAACACATAAAATAAAAGAATTGATATAGAGAAACATATGACTTCCATTGAAAAAACGTATGACCCCCAATCCATAGAAAAACGTTGGTATCAAACCTGGGAAAATAAAGGTTATTTTGCACCATCAGGCAACGGCGAACCTTATAGTATTATGTTACCGCCGCCTAATGTGACTGGCAGTTTACATATGGGCCATGGATTTGGATTCACTTTAATGGATGTGCTCATTCGTTACGAGCGTATGTCTGGAAAAAATACGTTGTGGCAAACAGGTACCGACCATGCAGGTATCGCTACACAAATGGTCGTTGAACGTCGATTAAATTTGGAAAATAAAACGCGGCATGATTTAGGCCGTGATGCATTCATTGAAAAAATTTGGGAATGGAAAGCCGAATCCGGTGGAAATATTACGCGTCAATTACGTCGACTGGGTGCATCCATGGATTGGCAGCGTGAACGATTCACCATGGATGATGAATTATCCTATGCAGTTCGAGAAGTATTTATTCGCCTTTATAATGAGGGTTTAATTTACCGCGGTAAGCGATTAGTAAATTGGGACCCGGCACTGTTAACTGCTATTTCTGATCTTGAAGTCATTAATCAAGAAGAAGATGGCAAGATGTGGCATATTCGTTATCCGCTTGCTGAAGGAAATGATCACCTCATTGTTGCAACAACGAGACCAGAAACATTATTAGGCGACGTCGCTGTCGCTGTTCATCCTGATGATGAACGCTATAAACATCTTGTCGGCAAAAAAGTAAAACTACCTTTAACGGATAGAGCCATCCCTATCATTGCTGATAATTATGTTGATCCACTGTTTGGTACAGGTTGCGTTAAAATTACACCCGCACATGACTTCAACGATTATGCCGTTGGAACACGTCATGGATTAGAACCTATTAATATTTTCACACCAAATGCACATCTTAATGAAAATGTACCTGATGCATATCAAGGCATGGATAGATTCAAAGCGCGCGAAAAAATTGTCAGTGATTTAGACGCAGCTGGATTAATAGAAAAAATTGATAAACATAAATTGAAAGTACCACGTGGTGATCGCTCAGGTGTGGTGATTGAACCTTATTTAACGTATCAATGGTATGTCAAATCAAAACCATTGGCAGAACCCGCTATTCGCGCAGTAGAAAATGGCGACATTAAATTTGTTCCTGAAAATTGGGACAAAACTTATTTCCAATGGATGTATAACATTGAAGATTGGTGTATCAGTCGTCAATTGTGGTGGGGCCATCGTATTCCGGTTTGGTATGACGACAAAGGAAAAAGTTATGTGGGTCATGATGAAGCTGATGCACGCAAATGTAATCATCTTGCTGATGATATAAAACTTACTCAAGATGAAGATGTGTTAGACACTTGGTTCTCTTCTGCACTGTGGCCGTTTTCTACATTAGGCTGGCCTAAACAAACTGAAGACTTGAAAACATTTTTCCCCACCAACGTGCTCGTTACCGGATTTGATATTATCTTTTTCTGGGTCGCGCGCATGATCATGATGAGCCTCAAATTCACCGGTCAAGTTCCATTTCGCGAAGTCTACATTACAGGTCTAATACGCGATTCCGAAGGCCACAAAATGTCAAAGTCAAAAGGAAATGTGCTCGATCCAATTGATTTGATAGATGGCATTGATCTTGATGCACTCGTGCAAAAACGCACATATGGTTTAATGCAGCCTAAAATGGCTGAAAAAATTGAAAAAGCCACTCGCAAAGAATTTCCTGAAGGTATACCGAGTTACGGTACAGATGCATTGCGTTATACATTTTGTTCGGTTGCTTCATACACACGTGAAATTCGTTTTGATATTAATCGACTCGGTGGGTATCGCAACTTTTGCAATAAATTATGGAATGCGTCACGTTATGTGTTAATGAATACGGAAGGTCATGATACCGGTATTGGCGGCAAACTATCATTAGCTGATCATTGGATTCTTTCACGTCTGCAGCAAACTATACAAGAAGCACATGATGCGCTTGCTCAATATAGATTTGATTTATTTGGCCAAGCATTATATGACTTTACGTGGAATGAGTTCTGCGATTGGTATTTGGAGTTGTCTAAGCCCATTTTAACATCACAGCAAAGTACGCCGGAAATGTTACGCGGCACACGACACACATTGGTGACTGTATTAGAAACGTTATTGCGGTTGCTCCATCCTATCATTCCTTTTTTAACTGAAGAAATTTGGCAACGTGTTGCGCCGCTTGTAAGTACAACAGGTGCAAGCATCATGCTGGAAGCTTATCCTGAATTAGATGAGCAATTAATTAATGCTGATGCAATCAAAGAACTTGAATGGATCAAACAAGTGGTTATCGCCATTCGTACCATTCGCAGCGAAATGAATATTGCGCCAGGAAAATTATTGCCCGTGCTGTTACGGAAAGGCACTCCGGTTGATAAAAACAATGAACAGCAACATCATGTTTTATTGATGACGCTTGCAAAACTTGAATCCATTAAGTGGCTAAATGCAGATGAAACGCCGCCACCATCTGCCACTGCATTTTTAGGTGAATTAGAGATTTTTATTCCTATGGCAGGATTTATTAACAAGGAAGAAGAAAACGCTCGTTTGAATAGAGAAATTGCAAAACTACAAAAAGATTTAAGTGTTATCGAAAATAAATTAAATAATCCACAGTTTGTCGATAAAGCACCTGCCGATGTTGTTGCTAAAGAACGTGCACGGCAAGTAGAACTCACGAGCACATTAAGTAAATTAGAAAAGCAGTTGTTACAGTAATTAGTTCTTTGGATGACATTGTTGCATGATCCAAATGTGTCATCCTGAACAGGCGTTTTTTGC
>DAIEGU010000028.1 GCA_027356065.1 Gammaproteobacteria bacterium | reverse complement strand
GTTTTTTGCCTGTGAAGGATCTAATCCTAATGAAAAAGATCCTTCACAGGCAAAAAACGCCTGTTCAGGATGACACATTAGGCCGAGCGGATTTATCCCAATGCTGCATTCAAATCATATTTCAAATCTTCAATGGCTTCTATACCGACTGATAAGCGAATGAAATTATCTTTGATGCCGAGTTGTTCGCGTTGATTTTGAGGTAAGCTTGCGTGGGTCATGATAGCGGGATGTTCAATTAAGCTTTCAACTCCACCTAAACTTTCTGCTAATGCAAATAAATGACAACGTTCAAGCATTGCGACCGTATCTGCTAAATTACCCTTTATTTCAGCTGATATCATGCCACCGAAATAACGCATTTGTTTTTTGGCTAACGCATGTTGTGGATGACTTGTTAATCCAGGATAAATTACGCGTGAAATTTTGGGATGTTTTTCTAACCATGCTGCAAGTTCCATTGCATTTTGCACATGACGCTCCATACGTACAACTAATGTTTTTAATCCACGCATGGCTAAGAAACTATCAAAGGGCCCTGCAATTGCTCCAACTGAATTTTGTAAAAAAGCAATTTTATCACTTAAATCATTATTACTTGTTACTACAACACCGCCAATCATATCGGAATGACCATTTAAATATTTGGTAGCGGAATGAATCACAATATCAAAACCATATTCTAACGGGCGCTGAATAATTGGTGTTGCGAATGTATTATCAACGACAGAAATTAATTGATGTTGTTTTGCAATTTTTGAAATTAATTCGAGATCAATTAATTTCAACATGGGATTGGTTGGGGTTTCTATCCAAATAAGACGTGTTTCTTTGCGTATATGTTTTTCTATATTGTCTGCATTCGTCATATTAATAAACGATGCTTGAATTCCTTGTGAAAATTGTCTGACTTTATCGAACAATCGAAATGTGCCGCCATAAACATCGTCACAAACAATAACATGATCACCTGGTTTTAGCAGTTCAAGTACAGTTGAAATCGCAGCCATGCCTGAGGCAAATGCAAATCCGCGATGGCCTGATTCTAAATTTGCTATACATTGTTCATAGGCTAAACGCGTAGGATTTTTTGTGCGTGAATATTCATAACCGCTATGTTGTCCTGGGCTTTTTTGCACGTAAGTGGATGTTGCATAAATTGGCGTCATGATGGCGCCTGTGGTTGGATCGGGTTCTTGTCCTGCGTGGATAGTGCGTGTTGCAATATCTTGCTCATGTTTTTTCATAATTCAAATCCAGTTTTTTCATCCTTGAGAAATCCTTGCGCGCGCATCCAATTTTCATCTACAAATTTAGACATATAATTTCTAATTCCATCAGGAAGAATAACCACACATCGCTGGCCTTTTTTCAATTGTTTTGCAGCTTTTAATGCTGCCCATACGGCTGTTCCTGATGATCCGCCGACTAATAATCCTTCTTCGCGAATTAATCTGCGTGCCATTATAAAGGAATCTTCATCATTTACTTTGATATATTCATCAATCAAATTATTGTCTAGTACTTTGGGGAAAAAATCGTATCCTATGCCTTCAATTAGATAAGGATGAACATCGGTTCCGCCGCCTAAGATAGATCCGTAAGGATCAACACCGATGATTTTGATATGTGGTAATTCTTTTTTTAACCGTTTGGCAATACCTGTCACCGTACCTCCAGTACCCACACCCATGACAACCATGGCAAGATGTTCGCCTACATCATTCAATATTTCTTGTGCGGTATGTTCATAGTGTGCAGCAGGATTATTTGGATTTGAGTACTGATCTAAGATGTGTGAGTTTGGAATTTCTTTTTGTAACTTTCGTGCGAGTGAAATATGACTATCTGGATCATCCCATTTTGCTTCTGTTCGCGTGCGATAAATTTTTGCGCCTAATGCTTCTAATATAACTTCTTTTTCGCGGCTCATTTTTGCAGGCATAGTGATGATAACTTTATATCCTTTAACTGCACCTACTAATGCAAAACCAATGCCTGCATTCCCTGATGTTGCTTCGATTAAGGTATCACCTGGTTTGATGCGGCCTGCTTTTTCTGCTTCTTCAACCATTTTAACCGCGATTCTATCTTTCACTGAACCGCCAGGATTTAGAAATTCACATTTGCCATATAACTCACATGGTAAATCGTGTCCAATACGATTCAAACGAACAATGGGCGTGTTTCCAACAACATCAAGAATCGTGTCAAATAACATGACATCTCCTTATCTCTCATTGAGACTTGGTTTTGCGATACTGAAGTTCGTACTAGGATAAGATGAAACATTGCAATTATAGGCATCTCTATTGGGTCTCAGTTCGCCATCAATAGTGATGTAAAGTGATTCGCCTTTAATGATTCGTCCATTGCTTTCTAAATTACAAAAATCATTAACGCGAATATTTTTAAATGTATTTGTGCGTGATTGATACGAGCTAATTTGCAGTCGTGAAGCGCTAATAAGATAATTTCTACTTGGTACAAAGATCACCCAAAAATTATCGCCGCGCACAATGTCGAACATGTAAGGTAAATTTTGATCGCTATCAAGATCACGGATGACTAGCAGCCAGGTTGGATTTCCAACAAAAGCATGAAAGCGAGTATAGATTTGAATAGTTTGACCTTCGAAATCAGCGAGCGCAGATGATGCAAATATGCAGACGATGATTGATACACATAAATTCTTTAAGTATTTTTTTATCATGAGTGTATGTAATCAGTTTAATATCCTTATATTATCTTATTATCGAGTTGTCTTGTAAGGATAAATATGAAATCTCAGCTTTATCTAGCTAAAGTAAAAGTAAAACCCTCATCAATTCATGGGTATGGCGTATTTGCGGAACAAAATTTCGCACCTGATGAACTCATAGAAGAGTGTTACGCACCTTTGTTTGAA
Organism: Gammaproteobacteria bacterium; assembly: GCA_027356065.1. Lineage (GTDB taxonomy): Bacteria > Pseudomonadota > Gammaproteobacteria > DSM-16500 > DSM-16500 > Aquicella. The sequence continues at coordinate 9,587 of DAIEGU010000028.1, read as the reverse complement.
AAGGGTGATCATAATCCGAAAAATTATTATTTTAGTACAGATAATGGCTCTGCGCTTTGTTTTGGGTATGGTTCTATCTATAACCATTCTGATCATCCTAATGCTCATCATATTTATTCTCATGAACATTGCGTGATGGCATTTCGTGCGCTGTGTCATATTAAAAAAGGCGAAGAAATTTTTACATCCTATGGTGAAACTTGGTTTAGCTCACGAAATAGCACAGCGAAAAAACCATCTTATATTTATCGCTTACGTAAAAAACTTTTATCTTTACGTGTCATCCTGCGTTTTTCACTGGTGCTGATATCTATTTTAATTTTGTCAGTGGCTATGCAGTTCGGATTACGATTTGCGTAGCAAATATATTGTTAATGCTAAAAAGAAAATAAACCAGACTACTGACCATTCCGCCATACTTAGTGATAAAAACTCCCAACCTAATTGGGTGCATTCTGCGCTGCCGGTGAAGATTTTTTGAATTAATTCATTGAATGACAATACTTTCATCATGTATTGCAAGCTAACACCGCATTCATTTGCGTTTGCATTTGGAAAATGCTGCAGCCAGATTTGTCTTCCCGCGAGTGCACAGCCTAATGCTGAAGTTAATACTGAAAGTGAATTAATGATGGCGCGGCCAAGTTGATTTCGATGTAGGAATAGACCGAATAAAAACCAAATTCCAAGTGTAACAAAACACAAACGCTGTAAGGTGCAAAGTGGACAAGGTATAAATCCATCATACAATTGTAAGTAAACGCTAATGGACAATAATAAGCCGACGAGCACCAATCCTGTTAAGTAAATTAATCGTGTTGACATAAATTATTCGCTTGTATTTTTTTAGTTTATTGACTAGCTACTTCAAATTCTCTGCAAACCAATTTTCGAGGATCAATTGTGCAGCGACACGATCAACTTGTCCATCTTGAAGTGCTTTATAACCGCCATGGGAAAATAATTGCTCTCGGGCATCTTTGGTAGTCAGTCGTTCATCAGTTTCATATACTGGCAGCGCAAAGTGTTCACGTAAGCTATTAGCAAATTGACGTGCATTGAAGCTGATTGGTTGATCGGTGCCATCCATATTGACAGGGATGCCTACTACGATTGCCTCGGGATGCCATTTTTTAATGATATTATTTACTGTTTCCCAATGAGGAACGCCATTTTTTGCCGATAAAGTATCTAAAGGTCTTGCTGTTTGGGTGACGGTTTGCCCAACCGCCACGCCAATTCGCTTCATGCCAAAATCAAAAGCCAGCAAGATTTTAGGTGGATTTATGTTTGAGTTTTGCTTCATGTAGTTGATTGTGAATTTCTTTACGTAGTTCAAGATCACGTAATTGTACTATGACGGCTGATGCAATCCAGGGAATAAACAAGGCAAAGATTAAAATATTCATTATTGTAGTTAAAATAGTATGAGTACCTTGTTCAAAAAAATAAATGTGGATATTGATGCGAATGATAAACCTTATCACCAAGAGTGTGATTAGATAAAAAAACCACGGCGTTATTTGCAAGGAAAATGTGCGCCACCAGTGGTTCCAAACAAGCGACGCACTTTTTTCTAACGCAGGTAAAACACCATTGTTTTCTATGACGATAATAGGAACAATAAATACGAATAAAGTGGTGACATACATAATTAAAAATAACTGACTGAGTAAAATAACCATTAAAAATAAAGTGCGCCAAATATTCATCTGGCTAACGGACTCTAGGTGAAATACGCGATATTGATAGAGTAAAAACAGGATGCCGTAGATGACGACGGTGACAGCGAGTAAAATGATTCCTTGAATAAGCGTAGCGAGAAAAACGTGAAGCACTTTTTTAATTCCGCGGGCGAAATCCTCAGCGAGTGGTTCATCCTTATTGCGAAGAACACAAAACAAATGCCAATAAATAGCGATCGAAAATAGCATGGAGATGATATCAAATACGAATAACCATAAGCGTCGTGGGTTGGTTCCTGATATACCAAGGAATATGTCTCGTCCGGTAATATCTGCAAACAATCGAGGCGTAAAAATAACGAGTGCTAACAAGAGTGAAAATATAATCGCTTTGGAAAAACCTCTGAAGTATAAAATGAGACTTCGTTTTAATAGAATGCTATAGGGTTCGGGCTGCGAAGGTAATATCGTATCCATACTGTCTTGTCCTTATATATAACCCATACAGTTTAGCAGGCAAGAATGGAGAATGTCTTGTAAACGTTAAAGCCGGGCTCGATGCCGTGTGTCACTCCACTCATTTACTCGCGGGTATACCATCCCACATTGTGGAGTAGTAGACGTGCGGGTACGAGGTTATTAATGGTCGGACGCCTGGTCCCAGTTATCACCGATACCAACGGATACTAATAGAGGTATTTTTAATGTTGTCACTTCACTCATATGACGTCGAATGGCTTCGGCTATTTTATGGATTTCATCTTCATGTACTTCAAAAACCAATTCATCATGGACTTGCATAATCATTTTTGCTGAAATTTTTTCATCGCGCAGCCATTGATCTATTTTTATCATGGCAAGTTTTATAATGTCTGCAGCACTGCCTTGTAATGGCGCATTAATAGCCGCCCGCTCTGCGGCTTTTTGGCGAGGAATTTGGCTTGATTTGATTTCAGGTAAATAAAGTCTGCGGCCCCAAAGCGTTTGCACATAGCCTTTTTCTCTTGCTTCATTACGCGCATTATCCATGTAATCTTTTACTTTGGGATAACGAGCAAAATATTTGTCTATATATTCTTGCGCTTCTTTGCGATCTATACCTAGCTGACGTGTTAAACCAAACGCAGACATACCGTAAATTAAACCAAAATTAATGGCTTTTGCATTGCGCCGCATATCATTGGTTACTTGATCGATAGGGACATTCCATACTTCTGACGCTGTTGCGCGATGAATATCTAGATTTTGCATGAAGGCATTTACTAGTGAAGTATCATCTGAAATATGCGCCATTAAGCGTAATTCAATTTGCGAATAATCAGCGCTAATAATTTTGTAATTTTTAGGCGCGATAAATGCTTTGCGAATTCGTCTGCCTTCTATTGTGCGAATAGGAATATTTTGCAAATTGGGTTCAGAAGAAGATAAACGTCCTGTTGCAGCGCCAGTTTGATTGTACGACGTATGAATGCGCCCAGTGATAGGATTTATTTGTTCAACTAGACGGCTAGTATAAGTTGAAATAAGTTTGCTTATACTTCTGCTTTCAATGATGACGCGTGCAATAGAAAATTCAAGTGCAAGTTCTTGCAATACGGCATCTGCTGTTGATGCTTGACCTGTTGGTGTTTTTTGCAAGATAGGTAATTTCAATTGCTGAAATAAAATTTCCTGCAATTGTTTTGGTGAATTGATATTAAATTCTGTTCCAGCGATTTGATAAGCTTCTTTTTCGAGTTCTTTTAAACGTTTTTGTAATTCTTTACCTTGTTGTTCCAATAAAGCAGGGTCAATTAACACACCATTTTTTTCCATGCGTGCCAGTACAGGAATTAATGGTATTTCGATCGCTTGCAATACGTGATGTAATTCTTTTTCTTTTTGAATTTTTGGCCATAATGCATCATGCAAACGTAATGTGACATCAGCATCTTCTGCTGCATATACGCCTGCTTTTTCAATATCAATTTGATTGAATGGAATTTGTTTATTGCCCTTCCCTGCTACTTCAGCATAAGTAATTGTGCGCCATCCTAAATATTTAAGAGCGAGCGAATTCATATCATGTGTATTGCTGCTGCTATCAAGTATGTATGATTCCATCATGGTGTCTGCAATACCACGCAAATAAATATTTTCTGTTTCCAATACTTCCATGTCGTATTTAATATTTTGACCGATTTTTTTAATCTTTGGGTCTTCTAATAAGGGTTTTAATTTAGCAAGCACATAAGCTTTATCTAATTGCTTCGGTGCATTTTCATAATCATGACCAAAAGGAACATAAGCTGCTTTGCCTGGATGGGTTGCAAATGATACGCCAACCAATTGTGCATCAATATGGTCAAGACTTGTTGTTTCTGTATCAAATGCAAATTGATCAGTGCCGCTTAAATCTTTTATCCACGTATCTAAATCTTTTTCTGAGGTGATAATTGAGTATTTTTCATAATGTATTGCATTACTTTCTTTTGCTTCTTCTAATAATTCTGCTAGCCAACTTTTAAATTCCATGTCTTTATACATTTCAATTAAGGTTTTTTTATCAATAGAATTGATTTGTAAATTATCAAAATCGAGCGGAAGATCAACATCTAATTTAATTGTTACGAGTGATTTTGTTAAAGGTATATTAGCAATAGCACCCCGTAAATTTTCACCGACTTTGCCGGAAATTTTGTCGGCATTCTCAATTATATTTTCAAGAGAGCCATATTCTTGCAGCCATTTTACTGCTGTTTTAGGGCCAACTTTATCAACACCGGGAATATTATCTGATGTATCGCCAACGAGTGTTAAATAATCAATGATGCGTTCAGGCGGCACGCCAAATTTTTCTTTTACTCCGGCAATATCAAGCAGTGTATTGGTCATGGTATTAATCAGTTTGACTTGATCATTGACAAGCTGAGCAAGATCTTTATCGCCGGTTGAAATTATGGTTTCTTTGCCTTTAGCTGTTGCATGAGCAGCAAGTGTTCCAATCACATCATCTGCTTCTACACCAGGAATAATGATAAGCGGTAATCCCATTGCTCGGATGATGGTATGTATAGGATCAATTTGGCGTACTAATTCATTCGGCATTTCTTTACGAGTGGCTTTATATTCAGCGTAAATTTCATCACGAAAAGTTTTTCCTTTTGCATCAAATACAACAGCCATGAATTCTGGATGATAGTCATTTATAAGGCGTTTAAGCATGTTGACCATGCCATATACTGCGCCTGTTGGAAAACCTTTGGAATTAGTTAAAGCCGGCAAAGCATGGAATGCCCGGTACAAATAAGAGGAACCATCTACCAATATTATTGAGGATTTAGTTGTTGCTGACATGATTTTTCCTGTGGCACAAAAGCTCGCATGAGAATAGTATGAATCGTTTTCATGCACAATAAGTATAGTTAAATGTGTCGTAGTTTTACCTCAAATTTAGCTATAATGTTGGCCAACAAAAAGGGAGGTTTGTTATGTTAAGGATATTGGCCATTATTTTTGGTCTTGGATTTATTGTTGCTGGTGTAGGTGGTTTTTTACCGCCTTTAATGCCAAATGGTCTGCTCTTTGGTTTATTCCAAGTGGACACCATGCATAATCTATTGCATATCGTAAGTGGTGTGATTGCAATTATGTGTGCTACGAGTTATGCGTCTTCTGTTTGGTTCTTCCGTGTATTCGGTATTTTGTATGCCCTCCTCGCTCTATTCGGTTTTATATGGAATGGGGATTTCAGTTTTATGATGATGCAGATGAATATGGCTGATCATTTATTACACACGGTGATTGCAATTATTGCTCTTTATCTGGGCTTTTCAAGAAAGTTACCGGCCAAGTTGTAACTTTCCACCCTTGTTTTGTATCCACGGATAGTGTAGTTATTCGGGTCCATATAAAGCATGAAATATAAAATATAAAAATGGAGTAGCTCCGTGAGTGTGTCACTTTGGGAAAAATGCCTAGCTTCTCTTGAGAGTGAATTTCCCTCTCAGCAATTCAATACGTGGATTAGACCTCTGCAAGCTGAGTACAGCGATGGCAAGTTGACGTTATTAGCGCCAAATCGATTTGTGCGGGATTGGATTGTTGAGCGCTTTTTAACACGAATTAATGAGCTTATAGCAAAATTCAGTGATAATGCACCTCCTTCCGTGTTTCTTGAAATAGGAAGCAAAAGAAGTGAATTGCAAAAAGCAGAACCCATCAAAGTTGCTGCTACCCATGCGCCTATTGCAAATACCAAAGTGGCTTTTTCCTATACAGATACGAATACGTATCAAAGCAATCTTAATCCAAACTTCACATTCGATAATTTTGTTGAAGGTAAATCGAACCAGTTAGCAAAAGCAGCTTGTCAGCAAGTTTCAGAAAATCCAGCTGGTGCTTACAATCCTCTTTTTCTTTATGGCGGTGTTGGACTTGGCAAAACTCACTTAATGCACGCTATCGGTAATCAAATTATTCGTAATAATCCACGTGCGCGCGTGTTATATCTACATTCAGAACGTTTTGTAGCAGATATGGTGAAAGCACTGCAAACCAATGCGATGAATGAATTTAAGCGTTATTATCGCAGTGTTGACGCATTGCTTATCGATGATATTCAATTTTTTGCTGGTAAAGACCGCTCACAAGAAGAATTTTTCCATACCTTTAATGCCCTGCTTGAAAGTCAGCAGCAAGTTATTTTGACTTGTGATCGTTATCCAAAAGAAATAAATGGTGTTGAAGAACGCTTGAAGTCGCGCTTTGGTTGGGGTTTAACTGTTGCCGTAGAGCCGCCAGAATTAGAAACTCGTGTTGCGATTTTAATGAGTAAAGCCGAACAGACTAATTTGAATTTACCTTACGAAGTGGCATTCTTTGTTGCAAAACGTATCCGCTCTAATGTTCGTGAATTAGAAGGTGCTTTAAAACGTATCATCGCCAATGCGCACTTTACTGGAAAAGCCATTACACTTGATTTTGTCAAAGAAGCATTACGTGATTTGCTTGCTCTGCAAGACAAATTGGTGACGATTGATAATATCCAACGTACTGTTGCTGAATATTACAAAATTAAAATTGCAGATTTGTTATCCAAACGACGCAATCGTTCAGTGGCAAGGCCAAGACAAACGGCAATGGCGCTTGCTAAAGAGCTTACCAATCATAGTTTGCCGGAAATTGGTGATGCATTTGGGGGCAGAGATCATACCACCGTATTACATGCTTGCCGCATGATATCAGAGTTAAGACAATCTGATGCCGATATAGAAGAAGATTATACAAATTTACTACGCATATTAACGACGTAAGAGGTTGATTTTATGGATATTATTGTACAGCGTGAAGCATTATTGAAACCATTGCAAGCAGTCGCTAGTGTTGTTGAAAAGAAGCAAACCTTACCTGTACTTTCAAATGTACTGCTGACTATTAAAGATGGGAATTTGTTATTGACGGGTACGGATTTGGAAATAGAGCTGGTTGGATTTGTACGCATTGAATCAATGCAGGCAGAAGGATCAACGACTGTTTCGGCGCAAAAATTATTCGCTATTTGTCGTACATTGCCAGAAGGTTCAACACTGCGTCTTTCGTTAGAAAAAAATTTCTTGGTTGTACGTGCAGGCGAAAGTTGTTTCACATTAAATACACTTTCTCCTCAAGATTTTCCTAGTCTTGAAGATAGCGAATATCCTGTGCAATTTACACTTAAGCAAAATCATTTTAAAACTTTGCTGACTAAAACGTATTTTGCGATGGGTCAGCAAGACGTGCGGCATTATTTGAATGGTGCTTATCTTGATATAGGCCAAAATTCAATTAAATGCGTAGCGGCAGATGGTCATCGTTTAGCATTGACCTCTATACAAGATGAAAATATTGGTAATGTAGAAGCACGTATTATATTGCCGCGTAAAAGCGTGCTTGAATTAATTCGTTTGTTTAGTAATGACAACGATCCAGATGTAAAAATTTATATAGGTGATAGTCGTTTTCGCGTAGTCACGACCGATTATACTTTTACATCCAAATTAATTAACGCCCAATATCCTGATTACACTCGTTTGATTCCGCAAGGTACGACAGTTGCAATGGGTGATCGTGAGGTGATTAAACAAGCATTAACGCGTGCTTCTATTCTTTCTAATGAGAAATTTCGCGGCGTACGTTTTCAGCTTGAACCAAGCAAATTACGTATAACAGCGAATAATTCTGATCAAGAACAAGCAGAAGAAGCGGTAACGCTTAATTATGAAGGCAAAGATATAGAGATAGGTTTTAATATTGCTTATTTACTCGATGTTGTCTCAGCGATTGGCACAAAAATGATTCGTTGTGTATTTACAGATGCAAATAGTGGTGTATTAATCGAGCCAGCTGAAGACGATTATCAAAGTCTTTACGTTATTATGCCAATGAGATTGTAAATATTAAGCGCGCGATTATTTCGCGCGATTTAATCTCACCTTTTAATGCGTATTTGTCGGAATTTTGCTAGGATTTCTTATTCTTTTTAATCTCGGAAATTTTCTAAATTCATGGCCATAACATCATTACGTATAAATGATTTTAGAAATTTAGCCGCTGTTGACGTCATTCCATGTGTACAAGGTTTAAATATTATTGCCGGTCATAACGGTAGTGGAAAAACGAGTTTATTAGAAGCTATTCATTATCTGGGGCTGGGTCGCTCTTTTCGCAGTGCATCATCTTCTCGCCTCATTCGGCACGCAACAGACAAATTTTCTGTTTTTGCTCAATTACTTAGTAGTGGGCAACGAGATATACCGGTAGGTGTTGAGCGGGATACTCACGGTATTGTGAGATCTCGAATTGCAGAAAAAGATGCTGCCAGTGTTGCAGAGCTTGCTTATTTATTACCCATACGGATTATTAACTCCCAATCACATCAATTATTTGAGGCGGGGCCTGTTTTTCGCCGAAAATATCTAGATTGGGGCTTATTTTATCATTTTGATGCGTTTTTTTTATGCTGGCGGCAATTTGAGCGAGTTTTAAAGCAAAGAAACATAGTGTTACGAGATCAGCTTTCCAGGCAAGAACTCGATGTTTGGACTGCCGAACTGCTAAAATATAGTATAGAGCTAGATAATTTTCGTCGTGACTATATCAATATGCTGCAACCTGTTCTTGCAGAATTGACCGGTGAATTGTTAGATATGCGTAATCTTGAAATACATTACTCGCCTGGTTGGGATGATAGTCAAAGCTTTGCTGAAATATTAGCAAGTAATTACCATCAAGAACGTCGATCTGGCTACACTCAGGTTGGGCCACATCGAGCTGATTTTGATATAAGGTTAGACGGCATTTCAGTGAAGCATTTCTTATCAAGAGGACAGCAAAAATTACTTATTTGTGCTATGATACTTGCCCAAGGAATGCTATTAGCAAAGTGCGTAAATAAGAGCTTAATTTACTTGATAGATGATTTACCATCGGAGTTAGATTTGTATAGTCGACAAAAGCTAATTTCATTACTAGCCAAGCAGCCCACACAAATTTTTATCACAGCAGTTGAGAGCGAGACAATTTGTGCTTTGCTTAATAAATCCGATGTGTCTTTGAAAGTGTTTCACGTGGAACATGGTAATGTTGGTGCAATGGCGAAAGATATAGCTAGCCAATCTTAGGAGTGCTTATTGTGAGTATGAATACTGCTGAAAGCTACGATTCATCAAAAATTAAAGTGTTAAAAGGCCTAGACGCTGTCCGTAAAAGACCTGGAATGTATATCGGTGATACTGAAGACGGTACAGGTTTGCACCATATGGTGTTCGAATTGGTCGATAATTCTATCGATGAAGCGTTGGGTGGCTATTGCGATACCATTTGGGTCACTATTCATAGTGATGAATCTGTAACGGTAAAAGATAATGGTAGAGGTATTCCAGT